>JAVVGE010000061.1:0-13355 GCA_032249255.1 Desulfurococcales archaeon
GCAGGGATGTTAAAGATGTTAAAAATGAAATCTACTATAATATATTAATTAATATGTTATATTATACCAATATCGTTGAGTATGATTAAACGAACTTTAGAGAAAAATATATAAGGCACTAATATTGAAAATATCTTGGATGATTATGTCCCAGCAAACATAGCAAGGAGGTATCGATGTTTTTATCCCATTAGCAGAGGTATTTAGGATCATATCTAGTAATGAAGAGGCTAAGGGTGTCATAGCAAATCATCAAAATTTAAAAATAGCGATTCTGAGAAATTATGTCTACTTAGAAGAGCCTAAACGTAGTGGTAATGAAAATAACAAACTAGTCTTAATAGGCAATCCATGCTATAGAGTGGCTGGAGTGATATTTGAGAAGATGAGCATAAGCAATGTGGAGAAAATAGTGTATGGATCTCAGCAGAGGCAAGCACAGCCCCAGCCGCAGGGCCAGCAGCCGGATAAGGAAATGATCATAATGGCGTTAGAGGAGCTTCCAAGCTATAAGATAACAGCTGCATATTTTCCACTAGAGTATATCTATAAGATCAATATAAATAGGGCCCAGACCGCTCAACAACATGAAACAAGAATTCTTGACGCAATAAAATCTCCGAGAACAAAGATCAAAGAATATAGCAAAAAGATAGATGAGCTTCTTAAAGACCTTAACTTAGCTAACTTATCGAGAGCTATAGAGGAATTGAAGAAATTTGGCTTTGCTAACTTGGTGGAACATTATATAGATAGCAGGGATAGGCAAGGGAGTAACAGTTGATAGGCTCACTATTAGGCATAATATCCTTAACGCCTCTCCACATAGGGGTTGGAAGAGGCTTATTCGACGTTGACCTACCAATAGCTAGAGACGAGTTTATGATACCCTATATACCTGGGAGTGGAATTAAGGGTGCTTTGAGGGCTAGGTTCAGGCTTTTAATAGATGTGGAAAGTGAGAATGATAAGAGGGAGAAGCTCAAGAATTTGGATAAGATTTTCTTTGGCCAACTTCCTGAGTCTCCTGAGGCTCTGGCAGGGTCGGTTATGATCTCAGACGCTATTTTGCTGACGATCCCTGTTAGAACCCTCTATGGCCTATGGGCATATGCCACATCCCCATTCCAACTAAAGAGATTTGTGGAATACTATCTTCTCGCCAAGACCTGCCATAGGGGAGCCTCCTCCTGCACTTGTAGCGAGGGGAGCGCTAAGGGATCTAGCGAGAATATCGAGGAGTATGTGGAAATTATCAATGAGATTAGGAAAATAGAAGTTAGGGAGGCAATAGTTAGCAGTAGAAAGGCATTGGAGATCCTCATGATGCCTGGAACTAACAAGATAGTTATGAACGAAGATATAATTGTTGAGGTTGCGAAGGAAGAAAAGATGCAGGCGGCTACAAAGCTGATCGAGGTTGTTAAGAGGGTATTTGACCCAGGATGCGGATCAAAAGATTCTTCGATTAAAGCAATACTTAAACAGATAACCGGACTCGTTGAGGAGAGGTTAGTGATAGTTAGCGACAGCATATTCAGAGCTCTTGTGGATAGATCTATTACTACACAGACAAGGGTTAGGCTAAACTATAAAACGAAGACAGTTGAGGAAGGACCTTGGAGTGAGGAAAATCTTCCACAGTTTACGATCCTCACGTCTCTTATAGCATTCACGAGACCAAGGAAATACCTCGGTATGGAATCGCTATCGATCGAGGGAGTTAGGAGAGCATTTATAGAAGAGGTGATCGAAAGGAATAACCCATTGATATTAGGTGGGCACGAAACTGTGGGAAGGGGTTTGGTGGTGCTTAACGTATGCTAACCATGGAACCTATTAAGAAAATAGCATATCTATCTGTTATAGAGAGTCTAGAGGAATCATTTAAAGTCGTCACAAAAGAAGATCTGGCGAAATCTTTAAAGCAGAGAGCAGAGGATTTCCATGAATTCCTATCAAGATATGGTATGCTGTCCACACTATCCTTCTATATGAGTAAGGCTTGCGAGGAAGGAGCATACAAAAAACTTATAGATATATTATCAGGCTCAAAGACTGATCGCTATGAAAAAGATATTGAATATGCTATCTTTGTAAAGGCTTTTTTCGATTACCTATCTAATCTCGCAAAGAGACAAGAGGTAATCCCCGAAATATGTAGCCTAGTCAATGAAATTTCCCCATGCACCCCGAGGACGTGTGGTGAACTTATTCGTTTCCTAAGAAAGCTAATAGATCTAGATCCCTATGAAAAAACACTGCTAATGATCATTCTTAGAGAGTTCGCTGAAGCAATCAAGTCTATATCTAGGATACACTCCGGGACAGGTTGAGCCATATGAGCCTAGTGGCTCTACATAAAGTGGGTAGTGTGAGTGCTAGACTTATAACCCCACTCTGGATAGGCGGATATAATGCCTCGACGTATTCAAGCACCCTCGATCTCGTAGAGCCTGTGAGGCCTTATGAGATAAAGGGTGTTCTTAGATGGATGCTAAGGATATTAGCATTCTCAGCAATATATGAGAGAACCGGAGATCTCGAGGTCTCACGAAGGAAGGCAATAAGGTTCGTTGAAAGCATACTTGGAAAGGCCTCCGATAGATCTGGGAGAAGCTCCATCTACCTAATAAGGATTGAAAATCCAGAAGGCGGGGTGCTACCAAAAGACCTAGAGATTCGATATGACGGAGGAAAGGATCGGCATCTCATATTGAGAAATTGGGCGAGAGAGCTATACGAGATGCTGTGGAAATCAATAGAGACGAATGAAGATTACATGCACGGATGTAAGGGGATAAAAGAAGGAATAAACATATATTACTGTATTCCCTCCACCCACCAAACGAATCTTGGGGGTAAGATAGACGGCATAATGTTGCCTCTACCCTTTATGGATGTATCTCGTGATATGGACATAATTCAAAGTATAAATCAACATATTAATATGAAAAATATCCTATGTTTCTTACAATATAGACTAATAAGTAAACTAACGCTGGAGGAATATCAAATAAAATTACTGGAGGATATCAAAGATAAAATAGAATTAAAAGAGTGCTTACTTGGAAAGAATATCCTAAGGTATCAGCTTGAGCCACCTAGAGATGTGTGTATCAAGCTGCTCTCAATAGGGGAGCCTAGAACTAGGCTTACGATGTTGAAAGGAAATGTTAAGGAAAAAGCAGAAAAGATATTTATGATTCCTCCAGGCGTGGAGGTTACAATAAGTGTCTATAGAAAGAACGAAGATATAAAGATAGGAAACCATATTCTATCCGGCGATGAGATATCTGTGCTTGACGATGTGGTAGTGAGATCCCTGTCGTTAGCCTTATTAATTAGGGGGTTAGGCAAAGCCGTTAATAGAGGATACGGCTCATTCGAGATTATAGATTTAGATGGAAGAGACTATAATTTAAAGACCATTTACGATCCAAGTAGTATAAAAAAAGAGATAGACCTTATCAAGGAGCATATATACAATATAATGATTAGAACATATGAGAAGGACCAATCATCTGGAGATCAGCTACCCAGTAGTGGAGGAGACAAGAAAGATATAGGGAATAAAGTCTATATAGGATTTATAGATGGGTATTACGACATGTATAACTCCATGCCCTTCGATATAAGCGATATACATAACGCAATTAGCACTATAAATTATACAGTGCTACACAGCTCCCATACAAATATAGATGAGTGGTGCATGTACGTACTGGGGCTCCCAAGAGGAAAAATGGAATTTCTTAGAATTCCTTCTCTTATAAGGTTTAGGGTAATCAGATGTGGCATGAATAGATATTGTACTTTAATACTCTACTTCCTAGCGTTAGAAGGATCTCGTATAATGGTATGGGATTTTAAAAAAATCAATAGGTGTGTGAAAAAGATTCTTGATAACATATGTGTACTAAGCCATTATGGCTGTTACTAGAGGTGGGGGTTTGAGGGATATGTTTGAATTGGTTTGTTCTGCTATCCTTAAGAGAATAGATGATGATGAGAGCGAGCTGCGTAAGATATCACCATATAGCCTATTAAATCTTTTTATATACTGTAGGAGTTCATATGTAGTTGATTCTTTTGTCCCTATCGGTGAGTTGAGGAAGAAGGGTGCTGAGTTGTTTTCAAAGGCTTCTAGTTATATAGTGAGACGTGTTTTGGAAGAGAGCGAGAAGCATGTTGGGGGAGTCGGCGGAGATTTTATTGAAGACATCATGAGCTATAGTGTATTTGGTTTTTCGCCGCTTAACGATTCTTTAGCTAGATCCGGTCTTAAGCTTATTATTAGGAGATATAGGGCTGTTCAGAGGGTTATCTACGGCGCGTCTTCAGGGATTGGGAAGAATTTGTTTGGGGTAGGCCTGGAGATAGATCCTCTTTACGGTATTCCGGTTATAAGGGGTTCTGGGGTTAAGGGTGCTGTGAGATCTTGTGCTGAAATCGAGTTAGAGAACTATAAGAAAGTGTACGCTTCTAAAAGAGAGGTTGCTGGCATGAAGAATCCTGAAGAGCTGGGGAGATTGATATCTACGCTATTCGGATGCTCTAGTGAGGATAGGCGACGGTATGAGAGCTGTAGATATGGCTTAAAAGAGTCTGTTGGTGCAGCTATATTCCTGGATGCATATCCGATCTACAATGCTAATGATCAATATATAGTAGTGCCCGAAGTGATAACCCCACACTATATGAGAGAGGGGAGAGAGATTCTGGATGAAGCCTCAGCAAAACCGGTTCCAATAGTACATATCTCAATCAGCTTCGGCACTGTATTTGTTTTCCCAATAGTTATAGATCTGTTGAGACTGAGGGCCGCAAAGATAGCGAGCGAGGATACAGCTGAGCGTCTTCTAGATAGGTGGTTGAAATGTGCATTAGAAGAGATAGGTATTGGACAGAGGACAAGTGTCGGATATGGTGTATTTAAAATGCATGAGGAGAGAAGGTGAGAAATAATGGCTCTTCTAAAAAATCATTCCGATCTGTTTGAGGCTTACTGGGCTTCAAAGGCAGTCTCGCTAGCGTCGATCGCGCTTGAAGAGGACTCTCTATCAAAATTTGCTGAGACAGTCTCGCCGAGAGGCTATAGGGATAGGGTTCTACAGGCTGTTAGGCTAGCTAGATGTCTAGCTTTGGGACCTCATAACAGGATCTTCATGGGAGGACAACGCATCGTAGGCGGCGTCCTTCACAGAGCTATAATAGATGCTGTACTCACAAGCTTCCAGAAGATGTCAGTCTCTGGAGGTCTTGTTGAAAGGGTTGACATGTTGAAAACGGCATATATAAAGGGATATATAGAGCTGTGGAAGAAATATTCGAGGCATCTATCCCATGGAGAGCTCAAATCACTCGTGCTTGGGTATTCAACATCTACGGCTATCAATATGCTCTCCGAACTCCTCACAGAATATAGAGAAGAGAATGATCAGATTAGACTATTAAGAGGATATCTAGTCTTAGTAGACGCTAGGAGAGTTATGGAGTATATAGGAGAGTCTAGGAGACCAAGGGATATGACGATCTCAAGTCTGCTGGCCAGCATATCCGTATGGGCATCTGTTAGAGAGCTGGTATACAGATACGGGCCCGATATCCTTTTAATACCGTTTCCACCATCTAGCGAGCAAGCTGTAGCGTTGGCGCTAAATTCCATTGGTAGTAGCATGAGAGATTCGAGGATATATAGAGTAGGAGCGGTTGCTAAGACACCTGCACAGATGCTTCTCATCCTCCCAGGATCATCGAAGCTATATGAAGGGCTCTTTAGATCAGCTGGCTTAGAAGCAGATCTACAGGATCCAAGCAAGATAATGGAGGGTATAAAGAGGATAATATCGAACAGCTATGAAGCCTTCTGGAGAAAAATGCTAGAAGAGTCTATATGTGTTGCGAGAATCTTTGGAGTAGATGAAGAGGTTATACAAGATCTGAGGAGCATAAATCCAGAGCCCCCACTACCGCTTAAGGTGGAAGTTGCTGAGTTGAAGTTAGAGATGAGAGACAACATATGCCTGAAAGATATTTTAAGAGATACATCGCCAGATCTATGTCTCAAGATATTCAATCAGAATCCCTGGTCATTAATCGACAACGAGATAAGAAAGATCTATAGGGAGGAAAAGTTTATCGAGAAAGGGAGACCTATAGTAGCCAATCTCAGAGATCTAACCTATAGCGATTATAGAACTAGGAGGATCAGAAGAATATGTAGCATATGCAGCTCACTACCAGCCATTTTCGAGTGGGAAAAGCATGGAAAGTATCTTAGAAGCTCGGCAATCATCTCTGAAGGTGAAAACCTATGCATATATTGCTTTACAAAGAGAATGCTGAGCACAGTAAGCGGTATAATAAGCATCTATAGAGCCTCGCTAGGTGATAAAATAGAGTACAAGCTAAAGCTTCACAAAAGGTTATACGAAGAAGGCGAGATCGTGAAAATAGCAGCGATACCCATAGCACCATCTACAAGTGATATAGCTATACAAGGTGTTAGAAAGAAGATAGTGGAGCTATTTGATAGGATAGAAACAGAAGACTTAAGAGATATCTTAGAGAGCTTTAAAAATACCATTCAACTAAGAGAGAGGCTAGGAATAGTGTTAGGGAATTTCCTGTCAGAGCCCCAAGACATAAGCCATTACACATTCGACCTTTTGAAGGAGCTCAAAAGAAAATATAGAGAGAGGTATAAGAAAAGGGAAATTCCTAAGAAATATTATCGCTATCTAGAAGCATTTTTAAGTAAGAGCATAGAAGAACTCTTAGAAAAACCAATGACGCTGAGAGCCCTAGCAGAGATAGATTTACATAGATATGAGGATATAATCACTAGATTTAGAGAAAATATGAGTAGAATATCAACAAAACTCCAGGGGATATTTAATAAGCATGAGATAAGTCCTTTGGAAGTGGGAAGAGGATTTTCATCGTACTATGCAATAATTTATAGCGATATGGATAATGGAGGCAGGGTCAAGAAAGGAGAGCTAGTAGTAAGCAAGAAACACGCTCAGAGCGTGAAAAAAGACGTTATTCCCCCCGCCTGCGATGGTAATATAAGGCTTAAGGATTCATGGGAAAGCTATGACGTGTACGAGATATGTATGACCTTCTCCATTATTCATCTATACTCGGCATCACTTATTATGATGGCCGATGAGACAGAAAAACTCATCCTAGAGGCAGGTGGATGGCCCGTCTATATAGGAGGGGACGATATAATAGCACTATCGAATGTAGGGAGCGCCTTAGATATAGCTCAAGCTCTAAGAGATTCTATGGATAGGTCGTCACTGCTCCTAAATATAGTTCCAGAACCCACCAGATCTACATCAATACTTATATCACATTATAAGAACCCACTATATATGGCATTTGCAAGAGCAAGGGAATTTCTAGAGAAGGCTAAGAGTGCTAAGCTAGTTGATGCTAGATCGAATACTGTGATCAAGGCGAAAGACTCTGTAGCTATGTCAATATTATTTAGAGGCATGGCAGTCGAACCTATTGTAGTGGTATTACCATATGTGATTGAGAGATCAGAACCAATGGAAGAAGTTGGAAAGCCAACTAAGATCAAAAGCCTTCCTATAGTAAAGATGTTAGCAGATTGCATTTCTAGAGGAGGCTCTAGATGTCTATCACAAAGCATATATAGGGATTATAGAAGAAATTTAGCTACTATAGAGGAGACTCTAATATCTATGATCTCAGTAGGTAAGGTTTATGGGAGTAAGACATTTCGCGAAGGCCTAAAATTGCTGATCGATATAAACTCTCCTGCTATGAGAAGATCTCAAGTAACTGTAGGTGTAGAAGATCTTTTGGTATCTGTTAGCAGCTATGCAAATTATATGGTAAATGTAGATGATAGATCGATAGGAATTGTTAGATCTATTCTAGATGCATCAGAAATAATCTTAAGAGGAATAGAGGGATACATATGATAACTCATGGTAAGCCTGTGAAGAGCCTAGTGGAAATAGGCTATATAGAACCGATACATATTAGAAGGCTAGGAGATCCTAGTCCAATAGCTGTGGGGCCTGATAGCCATGGCCTAAGTGCTCCGTATATCACACCTAGAACTATTTTGGGCGCCCTTGTCACATCGATGCTCGAACTAGGGATCCTAAATGACAACGATATCAATAATATTAAGAAAAGAGTAATAGATCTTGAGGCATATTCTATTCTCCAAGATAAATATGGGGCAAGAGTAACAGGGCCGCCATACGCGTTGCTGAAATATCCTGGCAACACAGCAAGTGAAAAAATTTATATATTCACGTGGGCAGGACCCCTAAGCTTAGATGATCTCTTTAACGAAATTGACAAAGCCCTTAAGAACGCTGGTAAGAGTGTGAGCATTGAGGATCTAGCGGAGAGGGTGTGGAAGTCCGTGTCAGATCTGCTCACTAGACCAGAGTCTGTGAAGAGATGGTCGATCACATCAGTTAGAGTGTCACTTCAAGATCCTGAGAAGGTAGCTAAGGAGGGTTACCTCTTCTCAAGATCATATCTAGCCTTGGGAAGAGCGCTTGGAGAAAAGCTGGGGGAGTATTACATCTATATGCCGTTAGAGGTGGAATCCAATGTTGAAGATCTGAATATGATGAAATCCTCTACCCTGATCAGAATAGGCGGTGGGTCTAGACTAGCTTATATACGCATAAAGATCTTAGATAAGGAAGATCCTCTGATGGAGTATCTTCTTAGAAAAATCAACGAGCTGAGAAACCATAAGCTGGTACTGATCCAGCTAGCATCTCCATTCCCGGCACCCGATAGCTTAAGAAGAAGGGAAATTGCCGAGAGATTTATAGAAACAGTTATGAGGATTCTAGGAGGAAGATGCGGCAAGTCTGACAGGGGAGATCTCTACGCATCAAGAGTACATGTGGATCAACATCCAGAGGGATGGGATCTCGAGAGAAACGCAAGGAGACCCTATAGCGCGTGGATCCTCCCAGGAAGCGCGATCCTGGCCAGAACATGCGGCCAAGATCTCTCACGTCTTCTAATAGACATGTATAAGGGAACCTATATAGATTCAGATGCGAATTTGAAGAAAATATGGAATGACTATCTGGGATATATAAGAAAGCTCATTTATGAAGGTTATGGAAGGTTCATCGTCATACCAATAGGTGAGAAGGCCGGAGGGTAGACCTATGGCTACTAGCATCTATAGCAATGATGAGACACTCAAGATATTATATATGATACCATCCATCTCTATATACCCACCCGATCAAATATACATATACGTTGAATCAGAGAGGGAATATGATCTGCTAGCTATAGCTAAGATAGGCAATTCCATAGTTCCAATCATGTTTGAGCTGGCCTCAGGAAGATTCGAAGAAGCGGATAAGCTTGTTAGAGAAGCGAGACTATGGCCTTACCCGCTTATTTGGGTTCTGCTAGAGGGGGGTGGACAGGGTATAAGGATCCCGGCGACGCTCGGCCCCCGTGTAATTCGTGAAGAGGATCTTTTATCCCTAATAGATCGTGAGTTGACATGCTATATTGAGAAAATATGGAGCATTCTACCATCTCTGCTAAATTGCGATAAGGGACAGACCACTATAAGAGATCGGGAATCCAGCATTGTGGAAATGGCTAAAGGTCTTTTCGCCCTCCGCTGGCTCATATATTCGATCGGCGCGGAGATCCCAGTATATCTCTATTTCTCATATCTCTACCTAAGCAAAGCTTCTCTCTGTGGCAGCATAGATAGTGATCCATGCAGTGTTTCGTCACCGTGGGATTGGGTGAGTAAGAGCATTAAAAACACATTCAGCCTCATAGTAGATGGATCTAAATCCGATGGGCAGGACTATCCTTTAAACTCGATTCTAGAAACATATGGAAATATATTCGAGGCCGAACTCGAACTCCTCGAGGCGACTATAAATCGCCAAGCAATGGCCAGGCCTGTTGACTTTGATAGCATAATACATAAGATCATGGGAAGTCATATAAGACTTCTCGATATACTCTATAACGAGTTAAAACACATAGCATGCCCCCCAGACAAAGGGCAGCAGAGGACATGCCAAGGCCTATGTGGTGATAGCTCTAGCGGCTCTGACACAGATAAACACCTGCCTAGGATTTATCCAAGAGAGCTTATCGAGGTATCCAGAGGGGAAAACCTCCGCCTGCTAGTCCTCCCCCAGAGGCCGAAGAGAAGAAAGTATATAGAGGATATCATAGGGAAGAGTCTTGGAGATGATGACTCATGCGGTGATCAAAGAAAGGCTATGCATTCATGCACATTAAAGTACATTGTTGGTGGAAGGCTCTGCGAGTTTCTCAACCTGGTGAGGGATCTGAAACAAACATGCGATCTATCTAAAGCTATAGAGAAAATTAAAATAGTTGCCCTTGAATGGGATAGGGAACGCGAGTGTAGGGAGGCTGAGGAAGACCTGGGAGGCTTGGTAAGCCGCGATATCTATAACATGGAAATCTATTGCGATAGTAGAGTAGAGAGGCCCTCGAGGATTTTAGAGGGTATCATAGATGATCCGGGGAGAGATGTTTCAGTGGTGATTCTCATAATTAGTGACTATAAGAAGGAAATCATCAGAGACATACTTTCTGAGATATGTAGATATGGCTCATCTTTGAAGGCCAAAATCTGGATAGCTATAAGCCCGATAACCATATATGCTCGCGGCTCTAAGCTTGAAAACCTGTTTTCATCGAGTAGCACCTCACTAAGCAAGATTCTGGATGTGTGTTTCCTTGGAGCTGATAAGATGGGCTGCCTCCAGGTAGAGCCTTTGAGAATCTATATAGATAAGCTATATAGCCCGGGTGATCATGGTGGCTCTAAGCAGTGATGAAAGCAGGATCCTCTTGGATATGAGGGCTAGTGAAAAGATGTTGAAAAACCTGCTCAGAAGCTACATACTAATAGCTTCGGGCTATACATATGATCTTAGACCTCAGAGAGGCGGGGAGGAGGGTAAGATGCTTCTTTTCGGATATTCAATCGGAGGCTCTGGCATAATATTAAAAGATCTATATATCGAACATTTCAGGGGGATTAGAACATATCTAGAGGCTATCGCCAAGCTCAACACTCTTAGCTTCTCCAAAGCCATAGTGAGGGCAAACATTATTGAGGAGATGATCACCGGGGTGCCGGAGTATAGTAGGAGAGAGGATCTCTATGCAACTGTTCACGACGCGGCGAGAAGAATGCTTAGATATATCAACAAAAACGAGATCTTAGAGAGCGGCAAAACCATGGAGGAACACGAGCTGCCTGAAAACATATGTGTGGGTAGCAATTTAGAAATATGCGAAGGAATCATGGTAGTGGCATTGGCGATTGTCGCGATGAGCAGCCCGATAAGCAGGGTATCCCTTGGAATCAGGCAACTCGCTTCCCACGAGCTTCTAAGATATGCTCTCGATCTATATTCGAAGAATATTCAAAATAAAGATTCGATATTAAAGATGATCTCCCACCTACTATCGATAATAACTGTTGACACATATATATGGCTTCCCTACCACTTCTCAAAGCTTCTGCTAACATACGGAGCGGAGCTAACCTTTTCAATCGCATCGACGCCTTTAGACGATATAGTTAAAAAGATCACCAGAAAGCGTTCGAACCCCCGCGACATTCTGTGCTCCCTAGAGAATTACTCGCATAGGTTTAGCAGGGATATATATGAGATGCTAAGCAGGTTGATATCTAGCCAAAAAGATCTACTTGCTTCGATTGGGGAGTTTGCTAACAGCTATAGAGAAAGGATTCTCAGATCGCTGGGGGTTGCGACTGGAAGTGAGACTATCTTTGAGAGGCTCCCCCAAATTATTAAAGATAGTAAGGTTGGAGATAGTAAGGATAGCGGATCTGCTACGGATGCTGACTCGATATATATAGTCACCATGACTGAGCAGACGGGCCCTCTCTTTCTGAGGATATTGGTTCAGAGGGGAGGTAGCGAATCCAGTTACATGTGGCCTAGAAAGCTGATCCTGATATACACGCCGCAGACATATATCAACTATATATATACACTCCATACACTGTTGTCAAATACCATAGAAGGGGGAGCTGGTAGGGTGGAGATACTTGAGAGGCCGGAAAACTTTAAAGATCGATTGTGCAGAAGCCGAGAAAACGAGTATGTGGTATATCCGGTAATCATTCCCTCAACCGAGGGAGAAATAGTTAGGTTGATTGCCAAGGGGATAAGGAATAAGATTGAAGAGTGTATCAAAGACGACAGATCTACCCAGGTGATCGGTCTTCTACAGAGTATATCCATGGTCTCAGTGCCGTTCTACATAGAGTTAAATAAGCTTAGAAAGTTAGTTGAAGATGGAAACATAAGGCTAACCTTGATCTAAGCAACATCGATATTTAGATCTGTTTCTCGGGATCAGATAAAGACCTCCCTATGTTTGTAAGCATGTAATACGTGTTTCTCCCTTCTCTCTGCTGATCAATGACCCCCCTGCTTCTCAGTGATGAGAGGTGTTTGAAGAGTGTTGCCCTTGGAATCCCTGTCTCCTTCATGATATCTCTATATGTTGCTCTCCCTAGCTTTTTTATTGTATTAACTATTTTTTCTTCATCGCTGCTTAGTGGGCCTGCCGTGATTATCCTTGGATCTATTGATATTCTCCCCTGTAGGTTCTCCAGTTCGATTTCTATCTCTCCTCTGGCTCTGCTTATTATGAAGGCTATGAATGTGACTATAGTTAATGCCCTCATACCCCCGCTTAGGTTTACTACATACTCATTATTGGAGGTGAAGATCCTCTTTAACTTTGCTATAGCTTCATATGGATCAGTAATGTCTATCTCGATGAATTCATATGCAAGCCTTTTCCCACTATCCACCACATACTTATCGATAAAATTCTTTATATTGCTAATAGCCTGTAAGGCTCTCTGTTCAATAGGGGTGGAGAGGATCCCGATGAAGTGGTCTATGTTTTCTAGATATCTGATCAATGCTCTGACAACGAATCTCTCGTCGAAACCAATGGTTGTGACGAGGGCTCTAGCCACCTAGCTACCCCCGATATCTAAGGCTCTAGAGGCTTCCATAAAAGCCCTCCTTCTCCTGAGATACTCTTTAACATCTCTATCGAGATCCTCTTCAGAGATCTCGCCACACCATCTGTTTATCGATGCTGCATACCTATCCAAGATCGATATAATTCCTGTGATCATTACAGCTCCCCTATATACTAAGTAATATAGATTATTTCTATTCGTTCCTCTAGGTTTCTCCATTACGCTTATGATTTTAGGAAGTTCTGAAATATACTTCGGTATATTAGAGATCCACGTTGGA
>JAVVGE010000062.1:0-13310 GCA_032249255.1 Desulfurococcales archaeon
GATCTTATCACAGAAAGGCTAGGAATATATTGGAGGACTGGGCTAGGAAGACATCACTGAGGATCGTGGGGCTAGCTTTAAGACTTCAATATGCAGTTGCTAGAGAGGATCTTCGGGGCTGGTAAACACCCTGAGAAGGATCGAGAGCAAGGATCACAGAACAAAGCTCACCATAATGGGGTATTCAAGGCTTGGGAAGTGGATAGACTAGCAGGCTATGAAGCGCTGATCACCACTAGCAATAGTAGATCCTAGGGGACATCCTAGAATGCCCAAAATGCGATGCAGAGATGATTGAAAATGGATATAGAAGACTTAGATGCCCACAATGCAATTTCGAAGCAGATAGAGACGTTGTTGAAAAGCTCAACATAAGAAAAAGGGCTTTGAAAATGCTAAGGATCAAAGCAGATTCCGGGGGATCTCTGACCACCCCCACTGCCCCCCAGATGACAGAAACCCGAATAGATGGGGGAAACCAATGAACCGCCAGTAAAAGGGTAGGGAGGAGGTCAGTGTGTATGGGAGATACAGCGATATATTAAAGCTGTAGTAATGAAGAAACCTGTTTCCTTTCACTCCTGGTTAACTTGATAAGGGGAATAGTTCCCAGTTCTTGGCTCATGAGGAGATTTGCTTAGGAGATTATGGAGTTTTCCAGCCTAACTACTGCATGAGCAGCATCTTCTGTGGCATCTGCTATGTCGTCTACGACCCTGATCAGCTCTATAGCGTGGAAGATCTCTATAGCTCTCAGACCTTTGCTTTCATATATCTTGTTGAGCGCTTGATTCTTGGCCTCATCTATCCTATCCTCAATAACATCTATCTCGGCTCTGAGCTTCATTGTGTTCTCTCTATTTCTAAAAGCTGTTATATATAGCTCTTGAAGCTTCTGAAGGCCCGATTTTGCTAGGCTTAGCATAAGCCCTATATCGGCGTAGATAGATTTTAACTCTTCATTAGATACTAGTCTATTCTTATAGGCTCTTGCAAGCTCCATTCCTATGAAGTATATCCTATCCATTATATCATCTGTCTTATCAACTAGGTACTGGAGCTCTGAGACTAGGGCAGGCGGTATAGATCCTCTGAGTATCTTTGTGAATGTCTCTTCAGTTAGATTGTCCGCCTCCCTTTCCATTAGGAGAACCTCATTAGCCTTTAACGCTGCTTCGCCATAGTCCTTGCAGTCTATGATTAAGCTATATATTATATCTATGGCCTTGAGAGAGAGATCAAGATTCTTCTTAAGATTCTCCATGATATCTAGCTCAGGGGCTTTCGATACCATCTTTTCGAATATCTTCTTCAGAGTTTTCAGCCCAGGTATATCCATCATACGGGGTATATAAGCATTCACAATATAAAGAATTAAATTAATATAAATAAATATCATAAATATAGATAATTCCTAAGAGCTCAATAAAGATCGCCACAACTGGGAATTAAGAAGAAAGATCAGCATCTACAAGAGAGACCATCGCCCGCCATCTACTCTATCAATTCTATAGTAGATCATCATTTTGATTTATATAAACATATCGCTCACCAACTACAAGGGCCTGTCAAAAAGAGACAAAGCCCCCAAATGATCTACTATAGAATTGAAAGTAGGAGGATCTCATCTTAAAGGTTAGTATGTCTCTATATATGCTTCCCAGATATATTAATTAATGGTAACTATTTTGTCAAATCCATATAGAATGGGGGGTGTTAGTGGTAAGGGGGGTGTGAGGATCCAACAGAGGGGCGGACCTCTAGCACCTCCGCCACAGCCCGGTATAAAGGTATCCGAGAATCTTAAGAGTGTGAGGAACATATTGGCGGTTTTAAGTGGTAAGGGGGGTGTGGGGAAGTCCTTTGTCACGGCTTCCCTTGCTGTGGCTCTGAGTAAGTTTGGGAGAAGAGTCGGGGTTCTTGACATGGATTTCCACGGACCCTCTATGCCCATAATGCTCGGGGTTAAGCAGGAACTCCTAGCGGTTGTTGAGAAGACCCCGGGAACGCCTAGGATAGAACCTGCAGAGGGGTACGGAGGTGTTAAGGTTGTTTCCATAGATCTTATGCTTAGCGATAAAACAACGCCTGTTGTGTGGAGAGGCGCTATAAAGGTGAGGGTTCTTCAACAGCTTCTCGAGGATGTTGAATGGGGGGATCTAGACTATTTATTAATAGACATGCCCCCTGGTACAGGTGATGATGCCCTGAACCTTGTTCAGACAGTACCTAGAATAGAGGGACTTATATTTGTAACCCTCCCCTCGGAGGTTAGCTCTCACGTGGTTGCTAAGTCTATAAGATTCGTGAAGATGACCAGGGAGAGTCTTGGAAAGGATATACCCATTATAGGCGTTATAGAGAATATGAGCTACTTTATATGTGAGCATGGGAAGGAATACTATATATTTGGAAAAGGGGGCGGGGATAAACTTAGCAAGGCTCTGGGAACAAAGATCCTTGGGAAAATCCCGCTGGACCCCAGAATAGCTGAGAGTAACGATAAAGGAATATCGATTCTAGATCAATACCCAGACTCGCCAGCCTCAAAAGAAATAGTAAAGATAGCACATGAGATAGAAAATATAATCAAAATAACAAGGAACCAGAAGTAAACATATCCTGGCCAGCTTTGTTCAATGCCATCAGTAAATAGTAGAGTCTCTTACTTTCATTTCTATAGTAGATCATCTTATCTATGCTGGGGTCTCGGGCTTCACCCCTCTGGTGGGGGTTATTGGCTCTACTCCAATAATCATCAGGCTTTGACGCTTCCCTAGAAGGTCTAAAAATCCACACCATGCCCCTCCCTAAAGAGTAAGGCTTGTTCCCCTCTTATGACATAGAATGGAAAGAGCGTAGCCATTACGATGTCTTATGCATCTAGTGTGAAACTCTTAGTATGGATCTTTGGGATAGGCACGAGATCCTCTATACTCATAGTAGAGTTTTTTGCAGTAATTAGAAAAAGAGCATAATAGCATGTAGCACTAGAGCAACCATTGATCCTTTGGCTTTGGAGCTCTTTATCTATGCTCTGGGAATGAGGGCTGTATACTTTTTCATGGTAGTAGGAATGCTTTTATATTCATTTGTTGTCTGGGCTTAGGCTTAAGCATCCAATCCATAATTGTATTGATGATGAGGCGATATCTCTGCTAGACCTGGGTGTGCAGAGACCTCAGGATGCTATGACCTTTGGAGCACCCGGGACCGAAGCCCTGTATGAGGGCAATGCCCAGAAGGGCTTCTAGGTTTTTAAGCCTAGATGGGAGCCTCTTTCCGCTGGGCTCAACAGCCACCAGTGAGCCCATAGAGATCCCAAGATCCCTGTGGGGGAGGTGGGGGTCCCCCCGATGCCGCAGGGCTAAAAACCCTGTGGATCAAGAAGCAAAGCAATCCAAAGCAAATTAATATCAGTGATAATCAACAACCATCAGGGGATAAGCGGAAAAGGTAGAAGATCTAGAAGAGCGGCGGAAGTTCTTGAAGCTGACGTCCCTCAACGGAAGATCATGGATTATAAGATATTTAATTGCTTTATATAGAATTTACATAATATGCCATTAAAGCATCTATATGTAATAGTATTAAATTTTCTGATAGTAAGTTAGGAGGCTTCATGGTGATCAAGCTTCCGAAGGGCTTCCTCTTCGGTTTCTCAACTGCGGTTTTTTTTTTACCACGAGACAGGCTTCCCGGGGGTCTGAATACGAGAGCGACTGGTTCAAGTGGATTCATGATCCTAAAAACATTCTCACAAGGGCCGTGAGCTGTGATCTCCCGGAGAACGGGCCTGGGTACCGGGATCTATATAGATCTGATCATGATATGGCGTGGAGCCTGGAATGAGAGCTGCGAGAATAGGTATCGAGTGGGCAAGAATCTTTCCCAAACCAACTACAGAGGTCAAGACCCAGGTTAAGGAGAGCAGAGAAGATGTTACGAGGGTCGCGGTAGAGGATAAGGATCTAAAGAAGTTGAATGACCTCGCTAATAAGGATGCCCTGGATAGATACAGAGCCATTCTGAGTGACTGGAAATCTAGAGGCGGCTAGTCATATCGTTAATCTATACCACTGGCCTCTCCCCTATAGATCTACGGCCCCATTGCAGTTAAGAAGACAGGCCCAAGTCTGCTGCTCCAGGCTAGGCAGGATAGATCAGTGTGATTGAGTTCGCTAAGTATGATGCATATATTTCCTGGAAGATCGACGATCCTATGGATATGTGGAGCACTACGAACGAACTCAACGATGTTTGGGGTCTCGGCTACTTCTAGATAAGGGCAGTCCCGCCTGGATATCTAGACCTTGGATCCATGATGGAGGCTAGGAAGAACCTTTTAGAGGCCCATGCTAGGGCCTATGATAACGTGAAGATGTATTCGAAAAAGCCTGTTGGCTTGATCTATGCTGTGCCTGATGTACAGCCCCTGAGAGAGGAAGACGCGGAAGTAGCTGACGACTACTAGGGGCTCCAGATCCGCTACTTCTTCGACGCACTAACTAAAGGAATTTTCAATGGATCCTCTAGGGATGATCTGAAGGGAAGAATCGATCGGGTCGGGATCAATTATTTTATTCTAGGACCGTGATAACTAGGAGGAAGATTCTAAAGGGCTACCCAGAGATCTCAGCAGCCCCAGGCTACGGCTTCGCCTGCTAGCCTAACTCGAGATCCCTAGCCAACAGGCCTACAAGCGACTTCGGATGGGAAATATATCCCGAGGGGTTCTACAATGTTCCAACGAAGTACTGGAGACTCTACAAACTCCCGATTATGGTTACAGAAAACTATATAGCGGATAAAAAAGATCTTTGGAGGCCATGGTTCATAGTATAACACATAGCCCAGATAGCTAGGGAAGCTTCAGAAGGGATCGGTATCAGAGGATATCTACACTGGAACCTGATCGACAACTACGAGTGGGCCTCAGGCTTCAGAATGAGGTTCGACCTCGCCATGGTAGACTACTCAACGAAAAGGAGATACCTCAGGCCCAGCTCACTAATCTTTAGAGAAATCGCCTCAAGGGGCGAAATACCTGACTCTAGAATATCTAGCCAGTCCGCCTATTCTTCAGTATTAGCTCGTCTACCCGCATATGACATACTACCCACTCTAAAAGGCGAGTGCTCCAACTGTGAAGCAGATCTAAAGTTATAAGAGTTAACCGATAAAAAGCAGTTGGGCCGCGCGTTTGTTAATGTAAAGATCATGGTTAATAGCATTATTGATGACAGATCAAATTATAGCTATGAATCCATTAGTGAGGGCTATGAGTTCAAGTATCTCTCTGAATGGGATCTCGGCTCTGAGAAGGAGTTTGTTAGAGAATTCTATGAGTATCTCGAGAATCTCCTTAAAGAAGAAGGGATTATCATTGTTGTAGGCTTCAACATACTCCGCTTTGATATACCTCTGATCATTCAAAAATCCGTGGAATATAGAGGATCACTTTCCGAGTTTAACAAGCTATGGCACGATGTGTTCACATTAGATCTGTTCCAGATAGCTTTGTCTTTCAATCGCATGATTTTTAAAGGAAATGGAAATAAATTAGAGAACCTAGCCACAGGTCTCAGGGAAAAGGGTTTCGAAGTACCGGAGCCCATTGGCAAGGGAGGAAATGTTCCTAAATGATATGAAGCTAAAGAATATACTAAGATAGTGAAGCACCTAAAAAGGGATCTGGAGATAATGAGATCGATAGATCTAGCTGTGATGAGCAAGTTTTTTTACAAAAATGATAAGCTGAGGGAAAAGCTATTCAGCATAATCTCAGAGCAGTCCAGCTTATCAAGCTGAGACTGTTGGTTATGAAGCCCATGTATGTATTATACCTGCATTACTTCTACATCAATCTCCTAAACCACACTCTCTAATGCCAAAAGCTATTATTGGATCGTTAAATGCAGGTTTACGTGTGTATGTGCATGTCTCTATATCTAATATAGGAACCATGAGTAATCACCCTCGCAGGTAACTCTACACTTCCTATCCCAGAACCTGGATAAAGGTATTAAGATCTTAACAACATTGTTAATAACCCTTAGAGTCGCTTCAAACTCCTCAGCAACATACTTAACTATCTCATCGAACCTCTTAGATCTCTGACCTCCTCCCCGCCCTGAAGGGCGAGGCTTCCAGTTGTAAGAATGTAAGTAGAGCCCTGTTTTAATTCGAATATGCTGTTACATGATTATCAATGAATTTAAGTGCTTCTGGCTACGTGTAGGGCTTATGTGTATGAGGAGGAAATGTTGGGCTTAGGCTTATAACCGTCTGATCCCTAGCTGTTTGATGATAAGGCTATATGCCCTGGAAGGCTTCTCGGAAGGGCCGTCAAGCCCAGCGGCGCCGTGCTCCCATCTGGACTTAAAAACCCAAAGCCCTTCTGGGTATAGCCTTCATAAAGGGCCTCGGAGAGCTCTGAGAATCATAGCACCCCCAGGATATCAATACCCCCAACCAGATTATAGCCCAGGAGGTGGTGTGGTGATGTCTTTGTGGTCGAGAGGTTTTCGTATCCATAGATTTAAACTGATCACTCGCTAATATCGCCTAACTCTTCCAAGTATTTCTTAAACCTTTCGGTGATATCTCTAGCTGTAATCATACCAACTAGCGTTCCATTTCTCCTTATCACTGGTAAGTGGCGTATCCTTTTCTCTGCCATTAAGACAACTGCCCGTGATATAGGTTCATCCTCGTATATAACTACTGGGTTTCTCGTCATAACGCTGGCGATGCTACTATCAAGATCCACACCTTCTGCTATGACCCTTACAAGATCTCTTTCCGTGAATATGCCTATAACCCTTCCTTCTGGATCTGTTACTATGACGCTCCCTATGTTCTCTCTATTCATGATCTGGACAGCGTTTCTAATACTTGTACTCGGGGATACAGAGATAGGGGCTCTCCTTATAAGCTCTCCTACCTTGCTCGTGACATACATCCTTCTCCACCATTCTTATATTATGAGTATATTATTAAGGTATATAAACTCTTAGCTTCTCATAGCCTCTATAATAGCTAGTAATTTCAGTGAAGCTTAAAAAGAATCATACTCGACGACCTCCTCTCCGTCCTTAAGGGGCGAGGGTTCCCCGGATCATCAGAGCCCCCGCCTCAGAGCAGTTCATTGGTTCCCCCCCATTTATTCGGGGCTATATCTATCATCTGGGGGGCAGTGGGGGTGGTCAGAACTTCCCCGGAATCTGCTTTGATCCTTAGCATTTTCAGAGCCCTCTTCCTTATATTGGGCTTCCCAATAACGTCTCTGTCTCCTTCGAAGCCGCATCTTGGGCATCTAAGTCTTCTATATCCAGCCTCCTCCAATCCTTTGGAACCGCATTTAGGGCATTCCGATGATGTTCTGTTCGGGCTTACTATGGCTAGTGGTACACTATGTTTCTCTGCCTGCCAGTCTATCCACTTCCCCAGCCTTGAGTACCCCATTATGGCGAGCTTTGTTCTGTGATCCTTGCTCTCGATCCTTCTCAGTGTGTTTATCAGCCCAGTGAGATCCTCTCTAGTAACTGCATATCTAAGCTTCTTAGCAAGCTCCACGATCTCAAGAGATGTCTTCCTAGCCCAGTCCTCCAATATATTCCTAGACTTCCTATGATAGGATCTTATTCTATTTAGGATCCCTCTTCTCCTCCTCCAGGCTGGATATCTAGTTGATGAGTATTTCTTCTGGAGATTCTCGGCGAGGAGTTTCATCTATAGGCTCAATCAACCCCTGTGCCACTCTCCTTGTTTATCTCGTGGTTTCCATAGACTATCTTTCCCTCATTAACATCAACAGCAACAACATCCCTAGGCTGGTAAGGCTCTGGCCTTAGTATCTTCTTGAATATCTACAGCATCATCCTATTGTCTCTATACACAAGCCTTGCCTCTCCATTCTCATAGTCATCGTATCTCCTGTCCCAGCCGATGATCCTGAGTTTAACCCGGCCTGTGATCTCCACATAGTCCTTTTTGATCCAGTAGCTTTGCCCTGGGTGTAACAACATGCTTAGCTTCTTAACCCTCGGTTTTTCCCCTTCTTAGAATTATTCCTCTAAGCCCTTTCATTAACAGGAGCATCCCTGTAGCAGTCAATAGCAGTCCTTGATGAAGAACTAAGCCATTCTCTCAGCTCTTTGTACAGAGGGTTATGGACCTCCCTCAATGCTCCTCAGATCCAGACCCAGGATCCTGGTTATGGTGTGGTTTAGGGCTGTATTGTATCTCTTGAGGAGCTCTACAGCCTCTGGCTCAGGACCTCCTCCACACCTATTGAAAGGGTTAGTACCCCCTTATCGCCAGAGGCATAGATCCCTCTAAAATAACCAAGCCTTTATAGGCCTAATAAACTTTACTATTCACCCCCGCCCCGAAGGGGCTAGGTTTCACATGTTGTAAACATACAGATATTGCTTTGATGGAGCAGACATAGCTTCTTCGAGGGTGGGTTTCATATATTAAAAGATATAATTGCTAGAAGGCTAAGTTAGTGTGGGGATTGGTGGGGGAGGGGTATAGGGGTTTTAGTCAGTATTGTTGTGCCGACATATAATGAGGCAGAGAATATTGGTGAGCTTCTAGAGAGGATTAGTAGGGTCTTTAGTAGGGAGGGTTATAGCTATGAGGTTGTTATGGTAGATGACTCATCCTCTGATGGAACTGCTGAGCTTGCTAGGGGCATAGCCTCTAGGCTTGGTGTTCCCTTGAGGCTTATCGTTAGGAATTCTAGGGGGCTTGCTGGGGCTGTTCTCAGGGGTTTCAGGGAGTCTTCTGGTGAGTATATTATTGTCATGGATGCGGATCTTCAGCATCCCCCGGAGGCTATCCTAGAGATGGTTGAGAGAGCCTTAAGAGAGGATCTAGATCTTGTAATAGGATCTAGATATGTGAAAGGAGGTAGTATAGAGGGTTGGGGGGTGCATAGGAGGATATTCTCCTGGCTTGCCAGCATATTGTCAAGGGTTCTGATCCCGCAGGCTAGAGGTATTAAGGATCCTCTCTCAGGCTTCTTCCTTGTCAAGAGATCAGTGATCCAGGATCTCGATGCTCAGAGCTTTGAGAAGCATGGGAGAAGCTTCAAGATATTGCTAGAGATATTAGTAAGGGGTAGATACAAGAGGATCGCAGAGCATCCATATAGATTCAGACCTAGAACCAGGGGAAAGAGTAAGCTGGGGGTGAGGGAAGGTCTTGAGTTCATAAAACAGGTTATAGAGTTGAGCGACTATAGAATACCAAAGTTCCTAGGGGTAGGGCTAACAGGTGTAGTGGTGAATAATCTCTTACTATACGCGTTAGTAAGCTATGCAGGACTACCAGTCTACATAGCCTCGCCAATAGCGATAGAGACAGCGACGATAAACAACTTCATATTAAATGATAGATGGACTTTTAAAAGATTCAGGGAATTGGGGAAAGCCCATATAAGGCTTGCCAAATATCATGTCGCAGTAGGGCTAGGAAATCTAGTAAACTACGCAACTGTATTAACTTTACATCCATTCATAGGCATAATACCATCAAACGTCCTTGGAATAGGGCTTGGCTTCATAACTAACTACCTAGTCAGCTCAGAATTCGTGTGGGAGATAGCTAAGAAACCTCCTCCCTTGAACCCTAGGATGGGGAGGAGGTCATATATCTCCACCATACTGATGCAAGGACTATCCTTTAAACGCGTCTCTCTATCACTTGGCTAGGTAGCGGGTTAAGAACCTCGTCCCAAGACCAAGGCTTGTATATATAATAACCCCTCACTAGTTTCTCTTAATAGGTGGGTGTAATCCCCCCAATTGTTTCGATCCTCGTGAATAGACCTTACCTAGTAATAGCTACATGGATTATAGCCCTCGTGTCCCTATATCCATTCTTCGTGTCGCTAGAATCGCTGACATCTGCAACTGAGGAGAGCCTTCTTCCGAGGGATTCGGAGAGCTCTAGAGCTAGCTTCTTATTATCTATGAACTTCGGCAGCGGCGGATCCGATATAATATATGTATCTAACATTGATATAATTAATCCCGATACTGCTCTGAAGATCTCTAGGCTGATCTATAATGTGAGTGCATCAAATAGGATTAAGAGTATTGGTGGATATCCGCAAGCGGTTATTGAGCTATATAGAAGTGTAGAGAATGTATCGAACGCCTCTATATCTGCTGCCTCAGCAGGCGTTAAGAGCCTAATAGAGACGATCCGCAGTATAGAGCGAAACCTCTCGGCAGCAATAAATGCCTTCACAGAGCTTTCACGAGCGGTGAGGGAGGCTAGGGAGGCTCTGATAAATATAGATTCTAATTATACATCAGCAGTAGATCTCGCATATAGCCTCTCTAGGAATGCTTCAAGCTATGAATACGGATTGAGAATATTGGATAAGAGGTATTCAGAGATCTATTGGCAAGCATTCAATTACTCAAAGAAAGTGTCAGTCCTTATTGAGTACTTGATAGATAGCGATGTGAATAGGAATAACATATCTACCCTATACCTCTTTATATGGTGGCAAGCTGCAAGATCTATATATTACTATAATATCTCCAGCACGGAATATATAGCCTATACAAATCTATCTACAGTGGATCCCAGTCTAACACCGCTACCCCCGGAGATGGTGGGATCTATCTACAGGAGATACCTTAACCTATCTAGAATAGGAATACAGCCAGATATAGCTATATCGAGAGTGGCTTCAGAGATCCTGCTACCCCAGGTGCTAAGGAAATACCTACCCAATACCTCTGATGAAGAGCTCTCGGTCATTATAGAGATCCTGTATAGAGCATGGCAAGACATATATAAAGATCTCTCGACATGCCTCTACTGTCTTCTATCCCCACCAGATCGGGAGGGCTCCCACATAGCATCACAGATATTCCTCCTTACCAAGATACTATCTCTGCGTGAAAACCTATCATCGAGGATCAGGGATAGCGGTAGAATATACATAGAAGATATGGTATATAGAGCCATAGCCTCGCAGGGAGCAGGGGAGGAGCTATCTAGGGGCTTGGCCAGGCTGATAGTATGGGGAAATATATCTACCCAGACTGTGGCTGATATGGTTGTTAGAGAAGCTACTAGATACTTCGGGGATCTATCGAGGTATTCCGCTTATATATCAGAGGCAATATTGTCCCTAGATCCAGAGGCAAGAGGCTCTATATGGGGTAATGAGAGCACTTCTAGAGAGGCGTTAACCCTCTTAATATCTAGGATCGGCGGTGTTGATCGTAACACGGCTAGAACAATTATAGATCTAGGGTTCAAAAACGCTTCCAGATCCGATTTCATCCCTATCGTGAGGGACCATGTCTCGTCAGCTGCAGAGAATATGAGTAGAGGAATGATAAAGGCTTCTGACATATCGTACATACTAGAGAAATATGATCCCAATGCCACGGGCTCCATTGTCAGGATTTCTATCATCAATGCCACCATAGATCTTCTAATTACTAGCTCCAGAGGCACGCCATACAGCGAATTACTGGGATCCGTGCCATATGACATACTGGCCAGTCTGGCAGAGGGAGGAGATCCTGTTGATATTGCTAAGAGCTTCTTCCTCTCCCAGCTCCTCGAGAAGATACGATCCATCAGCAGTGAGTATTCCCAAGAGGCTCTCGAGGGTATGAGGAGCCTCGCCTCATACCTCGTAAACTCCTATCCGAACCAGTCCAGCGATGTCATATATGGATATGTTAGTAATATTACATCTATATTCTTAGAAAAGGAGACTAGGGGAAGAGGCTATCCTATAGATCCATCAGCCTTAAAGCTAATCTCTTCCCTCGCATTAGAGGTCGCCATGGGTGATCTAGGGCTAAGCTCTGCTATTGAGAATGCTTCTTTCAAGATCTTTGGTGACATCTATAAGGGCGTTCTGAGCAATTTAACAGGCAAGCTTGTAGGTAATGAGGGAAGATCCTTCATAGTCATATATACCCCAAATGGCTCTGATCAATATGCTGCTAGTAAGGAGTTCTTTTTAGAGGTATCTACGGCTATTAAGAAGAGCTACCCAGGTGCGTCGGTGCTGTGGACCGGGAGCAATGTTATAAATGAGGATCTCAAGAGGATCTCTTCAGAGGATGTTGCAAGGATCTCTAGAATCGGGGAGGTCCTTGTATTTGTCGTGCTTCTAGCTATACTAGGGAGCCTCGCAGCGGTGATCTTACCATATGCAGGGATAGTCCTAGGGGTGGTTGTTGGTGGGGGGATAGCTTTCTTCATAGCATCCACAGGATCTGTTGAGATACTATCTCTCACGAGGACCCTGATATATGTAATACCACTGGGACTCGGATCTGATTATGCAGCATATCTAGTATATAGATTTAGAGAGGAGTATGCGAAGATCAGAAATCCCAAGAGAGCTTCTGAAGAGGCTCTGAGGAGAGCTGGGCCCGCTATAATTGCAAGCGCTTTAACTGTGATGGCCGGCTTTGGATCTTTAGCGCTCGGATGGGAGTTTCCCCTCTTCAGGAGCCTCGGAGTATATATGCCCCTAGTTGTTGCTGTCACGGCAGCTTCATGTCTCACGTTGGTGCCGGCTATTCTATCAATGGCAGGTGGCTCTAGAAGGTTCTGGTGGGGTATTAGGAGAGATGCGGGTATAGATCGTGGTGAGGGTGGTTTAGGCAGGATATCCAGCTTGATTATAAAGTCAGGTCTTGTTGTACCTGTGATATTTGCTCTGGTATCGATTATATCTATCGCTGCTTATCCTACGATCTCTCTATCGCATGATCTAAGGCTCTTCTTACCATCAAATAGCCCCTCGATTGCTGCCCTAGATGCTATAGCGTCCGATATGGGGTACGGGAGGATCTTTCCTAGCTATATTGTTATCATGAAGGATTCTTCCATAACTAGTGACGATCTAGCTAAGATCGAGGATCTAGCTGTGAAGATCTCCAGTCTAGATGATGTACAGCTTGTTGAGGGCCCTACAAGACCCTTCGGCACCCCCATAAATATCTCTTCAGCGTCTCCTAGGGATCCAGCTGTTTCTACCTATATTTCTAACAATATTGCCTATATGAGGATAGTGGTTAGGCCAAATACATTCAGCAAGGAGGCCGTGGATCTCATTGAGGAGATCAGAGAGATCGCTAGAGAATGGGCTTCTAGAAACGGCTATCAAGTATACATAGGAGGCGCAACTGCGACATCTAGCGAGCTAGATAAGCTTGTAAATAGCCTATTCTGGTACAGAGTTCTACCTTTTGCAGTAATATCTATGATCCTGATCTTTATGATCGTCTTCGGCAGCGTATTAGCAGCAA
>JAVVGE010000063.1:0-13294 GCA_032249255.1 Desulfurococcales archaeon
TTTGTAAGTATCGGGCCAAGCATATTTGGTAACATCTCTTTGAAGAGTATATGGAGGGTTGATGCACCAAGTGCCTGAGCCGCCAAAATATATGGTTCATTTCTGAGTGAGGATGCCATTGAATATGTTAATCTTACATACCAAGGCCACCACATAAGGGAAACAGCCATCATAGCGTTAAATATATTCGGTTCTAAAACAGAAGTCACAGCTAAGGCTAGTACAAGGGGTGGTACTGCTATAAATATCTCTGAAATTCTTAAAATTACTGTCTCTATTATAGTACCCCTATAGTAACCTGCTATTAGACCAAGAATAACTCCAGGTGGAACTACTAAGCCTAACACTACTACAGCCATTAATAAAGCATATCTAAACCCAAAAATTGTTCTTGTGAAGATATCCCTCCCATACATATCAGTGCCGAATGGATGCTCTAAGCTTGGAGGCTTATATCTATCTGAAAAGTTTATATACAGACCTGCATGGGCTGGATAAGGAGTTAGATGGTCAGCAAAAATAGCTAAAATTACTATGATGATGACTAAAGCCATACCTACAACCGATAGCTTGCTGCGGGAAAACCTGAACCAAGACTTTTTAAGCCTTTCAATCCTTTTATTCCTTTTCACCAAGCTATTGCTTCTAAACTTTTTGAGAATGCTCATGTGACGCCCCCGACTATCTATGCCTTAGCCTAGGATCTATTCTCATTAATATCAGATCTACTATAAAGTTAGCTATAGCATATATCAGCCCTATCACTAGTACTACACCCACAATTGCATTCAGATCTTTTCTTAACATGGCTATAATACCATATCTAGAAAGCCCTGGCCAGTTATATATCATCTCTACTAGAAACGCATTTGCCAGCAGAGATGCAATGTCTAACCCCATTACCGTTACCACAGGGATCATGGAAGGCTTTAAGGCATATTTGAAATATATAACATTCTCAGAAATGCCCCTAGATCTCATAAATAAAATATAATCTTTACTTATATTCTCAATAAGACTTGCCCTAAGAATTCTTGCCTCTTGCGCCATAGGACCTATAGCTAAAGCAATAGCTGGTAATATTAAATGTTTTAGAGAATCGCTGAAGGCCAACATATTTCCTGTTAATAAAGAGTCTATAGTGATAAAACCAGTGATCCTCGGAGGAGGTGGTATTCCATCGCTTATTCTGCCTACACCAGGTAGAATACCCAACCAATAGGCGAATATAAGTTGAAGTATTATAGCCCATACAAATGCCGGAACAGCTATCCCTGCATAAGCAAAGATTCTTATAGCATTATCGATAATCGAACTAGGTCTTTTACCGCTTAGAATTCCCAGTGTAAATGCCCCAATAACATCTATAAATGCTGCAGCTATAATTAATTCTAGAGATGCTGGTAGAAATTCTGTTATATCCGCCGATACGTCTCTGAAGCTAACAAGGGACTGTCCTAGCCTGCCTTGAAGTACATCGTTTAACCAATATATATATTGTATATATAAAGGTTTATCTAGGCGGAGTTCCTCTCTATATCTCTGAACCACTTCCTCTGGAGCCCTAGGTCCCAGAGCTAATCTTGCTGGATCTCCTGGAAGTACTCTGGCAATTATAAATATCAATACCGAGAGTCCCAAAAGCACGAATAGTATGTTAATTATTCTTTTTAATATATAATTTTTATATATTTTCTTTAAAAAAACAATATTATATCTGATTTTAACCACCTGCTCTAAGAAGCTCTTGTCTCTTTTCCGGATATACTTGGATCCATCTAAATTCAAGATCATAGCCTAACAGGGGCGCAACGTTACCTCTAGCAGCTGGAAAATCAACATAGTAAGCTTGATATGCTCTTAATATTGTATGTTCATATAAATATATTGATGGATACATTTCAAATATTATCTTTTGGATTTCGTAGTATTTTTCCAGTCTAGACTGGAGATCGAGCGTTGAAACAGCATCTTCGATCATCCTATCTATGGTTGAGTTTAAGAGCCACTCGTTCTGCTGCCATGTTCCGGCAACCTTAGAGTGATATCTATTGGCAAGCATACCCCCAGCTTCGAGGAAATCTGACGCTACAAATATGCTAACTATATTTGGGGAAGTCTCTGGCTTGCTTAGAGCTTCGACTACTGATAGCCATGGCTTCTTGACTACATTTACTTTCAGTCCTATCGCTTCTGCGTTTTGTTTAAATAGTAGAGCTACTCTTTCTTCCCAAGGCACTTCTGCAATCCACCAAAATTCTATTGGATATTTATCTAATTGTCCATAGTACTTTGACTTTTTCAACTCTTCCATAGCTAATGTAACGTTCCTAGTTATGCATCCCAACTCTTTATTATAACCTATAAGTGTTGAAGGAACTGGCCCGCATGCTCTCCTTTCATATGGATTGATGTCCTTTATAGCTGTATCATAGTCAAACACATATGATAAGGCTTTTCTAACATGGATATCGTCTGTAGGAGGCTTTCTGGTGTGGATCATAAGATAAAACTCATAAGCAGTAGGTATCTTAGCTATTTCAACTCCACGAATCTTTGACATTGCATCGTAATTCTCTAAAGGCTGCCATTGATCGCTTATTTCTAGCTCCCTTCTAGCTATTAATGTCCTTATGGTGGTAGGTTCTGTTGTTCCTAGCATGACCACGGTGTCTGGAGCGTTTGGAGCTACTTGACCCCAATAATCTTTAAACCTTGCTAGTGTAACTGATTCGCCTCTTACATATTTAACTAACATATATGGTCCAGAGCCGGCATCTTTCTCGCCGCTCATCAGCCAATCCTTACCATAATCACCCATCTCACCATAAGGGCCAGGCTTCTTTATATGAGCCCTTACAAGCTCGCTATCCACGATATATAGTCTCACCAATGCTTGTAAGAATAACGCATATGGCTTTTTTAAAGCTATTTGAATGGTATATTTATCAATTACCTTCGTATTGTTTAGATCAACATATGGTGCTAACAGATAAGCATATCCTTCGCCTATAGTTATAAGCCTTTTGAGCGAAAAATCGACATCGTATGCTGTTAGCTCTCTACCTGAGTGGAATTTTACTCCCTGTCTTAAATAGAAGGTCCATACAAGCCCATCTGGTGAAACATCCCATTTGCTTGCTAGATGAGGTATGATGCTTCCATTAGGAAGCGGATATACTAGCGTGTCGTATACATTTAGAAGATATACTGTACTAGCTTCATCAGAGCCTACAGCAGGGTCTAGATATGGGACATTAGCAAAGGATACCCTAAGCAGCTTCTCAAACGTAGTTGGAACCGGGGTCGTAAAGGCCGGTGTAGTTAACGTGGGCGTTGTTATAACAATTGCTAATGGTGTCGTAGGTGTTATGGGAGGAGGCGAGACTGTCTGTGTTGGGCGTTGTGCTGGTGAGATGGTGTAGAGAAGAGCTGCAATTACCCCTGCTATCACAATTATAACAGCTATAATCACCGCCATAGTAATCCTACTTATCCCCTTCCTATGCATCAAAGATGCCACCTTTCCTCTACCAGTAGTACGTTAATATTATACCCTTATAAGTCTTTCTCTTTCTTTAATTATTTCGGTTTATTTCTTATAAGTTTTTCTCTTAGTTCTTTTGTTTTTTCTATGTCTATTTTTAGTGTTTGTTTATCTATTACTACTCCATAGATCTCTCTAGCTTCATCAATAGTTATATACTCGTTAATAACATCATTTAGAACAAGCTCAGGATCCCTCTCAAGAGGATCACCCCAGCCACCCCCACCACCAGTCCTAATACTCACAACATCACCCTCAGAAAGAACATAAGCAGCAATCTTCCTACCTATGATCTCTTCACCATTTCTCTTTCTAATAATGAATTTACATGGAGTTCCATTGCTTCCTTTTCTAACTCCCCATGGGGGATACTTAGATCTTCCAAACGAGATTGTGAAAAACACCTCATCTGTTAGAACTCTATAGTCTTTTATTATGCCATATCCTCCTCTAAACTTTCCATGGCCACTACCTCCTTCAATATTTAAAGTATATCTTTCTACGAGTACCGGGTATCTTCTTTCTAGAACTTCGATTGACGAAGCATAGGTCTCTCCATCGCCTACACATACTAGTGCGTTAACACCATCTCTATAGGATGCAGCACCCCATCCTCCAGGTTGAGGTTCTACTATCGCAAACGACTCGCCGGTTCTTTTATCACGTCCTCCGAGGATTGTAGCTCCTACAGTGAGGAAGTGACCTGCAGGTAATCTATCAGATATATATGGTGCTAAAGCTTTCCACACAAGATCTGATGCATAAAGCATTGCCTCCCAGAATGTTGCTACGGGTGCTCCCTTAGTAGGGTTAAAGACCGTTCCTTCAGGAGCATATACCCTTAATGGCTTTATAAATCCATAGTTCATATAAGGATAGTGTGGATCTATTATAGATGTATATACAATCCTCACAGCACCAATAGTTCCGGGCAAAGGAGAATTTATTGGACCCTTAGCCTGAGGTGCAGAGTCTGTGAAATCTACGTAGAACTCTTCATCCGTGATCCTCACACTTACTTTTACATATAGAGACTCGTCCGTGATCCCATCATCATCTATATAATCATATGCGGTAAACTCGCCATGAGGGAGACTCCTAAGTTTTAACATAACGTATCTATATGAATCTTCTACAGCTTTTCTGCATGCTTCTCTATATATTGAAATTCCATACTTCTCGATCAACTCTATAACTCTTTTCACACCTATTTTTAGAGATGCAACCTGGGCTTCCATATCTCCTAGAGTTTGATCTGGAAGTCTGGAATTGCTTCTTATCATCTCTATAATGTCTCTATTAGGCTTACCTCTTTTGAACAACTTTATAGGAGGAATCTGCAAACCTTCTTGAAAAATCTCGATGGAATCTGTTGTCCAGCTTCCAAATCTCATACCTCCAATTTCTGACCAGTGTCCTTTGTTTGCGCTATAGCCAATTAATTCACCCTTATAAAATATAGGTTGTATAAGAACCACGTCATTAAGATGCGTCCCTGCTATATGTGGAACATTTACTATTATGATATCGCCGTCTTCAAGCTCTTCTTTTAACTCTTTCACCGACTCCTTAACAGCATGATCAAGAACGCCAATGAAACCTGGAACACCATTTGCATGTGCAAGCATATTCCCCTCTTCGTCCATAATGCCAACTGCATAGTCTAAAACTTCATATATTACAGGGCTCTTGGCAGTTCGACCAAATACATAGAACATTTCCTCGGCAATAGATGTTAATGCATTATTTATTATTTCTAGAGTAAATGGATCTCCTCCCATTGCCCCCTATAGATAAGTTCTTCAAGCTTTTTAAGTTTCCATTATATACAGTAGCGGGTCCAAATCTTTGACGTCTAAAGCCACAAAATATAGAATAGGAATTGATATAGGTGGTGCTTTCACAGATATCGTTGTATATGATGAAGAAAGTGGCGAGATAAGGTATGAGAAAGTTGAATCTACACCAGCCGATTTTGCAATAGGAGTCATAGATGCCGTTAAAAAAGTTAACATTGATCTTTCAAAAGTTGGATATATATTTCATGGACAAACAGTAGTTATAAATACCGTAATAACAAGGAGCGGAGCTACGGTAGGGCTTATAACCACTAAAGGTTTCAGGGATGTTCTAGAAATCCAAAGGGCTAATAGAAGAGATATGTATAATCTTTTATATGAAAAACCAAAACCTCTCGTACCTAGGTATCTCAGGTTAGAGGTTGAAGAAAGGATCATGTATGATGGAAAGATCCTTAAAAACCTAAACAAAGAAGATCTAAATAATGCTATTAAAAAATTCAGAGAGCATAGTGTTGAAAGTATAGCTATCTCATTTATAAATAGCTATGCAAATCCTGTACATGAAATAGAGGCTAAAAAGATCCTAGTTGAAAGTGGATATAGATATGTGACAGCATCCTGCGATATAACTAATGAGTGGAGAGAGTATGAAAGGACCTCAACAGCTGTAATAAACGCATATACACATCCCAAATTCTCAAAATATATAGAACGTCTCTATAATACATTCAGAGAGCTAGGATTTAGAGGGGTCTTCTATGTAATGTTATCTAACGGTGGAGTCGCAAAAGCAGATCTAATAAAAGATAAGCCTGTATTAACGATCGAGTCAGGACCGATAGCTGGATATATAGCATCATTAAACCTGGCAAGGATTATCGGGAGAACGAACATTATTCCTCTGGATGGTGGTAGCACTACTACTAAAGGAAGCTTGATCAAAGATCTCACACCAAAAGTTATCACAGATTATTACATAGAGAGAGATAGATTCAATCCTGGATATCCAGTAAAAGTTCCCGTTATAGATAGCATGGAATTAGGGCTAGGAGGAACCAGCATAGCGTGGATAGACGAGATAGGAAATCTAAATGTAGGACCCGAGGCTGCTGGAGCAGATCCAGGGCCTATGTGCTATAACAGAGGGGGAACCAAACCAACGCTTACCGACGCATACCTCGTAGCAGGTTTGATCAATGAACAATATTTCTTAGGTGGGCATCTTAGATTAAGAAAAGATCTAGCAAAAGAAGGACTTAAAAAGCTTTCAGATTATTATAGAATTTCTATTGAGGAAATAGCTGATGCAATAATTAGAATAGCCAATAGTAAGGCTGCGTATCTCTTAAGAGCTATATCAGTTCAAAGAGGGTACGATCCTAGGGATTTTGTGTTAATAACTTATGGAGGCTCTGGACCCATGTTTGCGCCTTTCATAGCATCAGAGCTAAGGATTCCAGAAATAATAGTTCCTAGCATACCTGCCGGTGTATTTACCGCATGGGGTATGATAACTATGGATGTCAGAAGAGATATCATTAGAACTAAAGTAATTAGACTTGATAGAGAAAATGCACTCAGCGAAATAGTTGATACCTATATAGAGTTAGAGAATGAGATCTTAAGACAGTTAGCCGAAGAAGGATTCTCAAAAGATCAAGTGGTTATTCTTAGATATGCAGATATGAGATATTATGGTCAAGAACATACAATAAAAGTACAGATACCAGTTACATATAGTGAGACTAAAGATCTATTGAAGATTATAGAGTCAAGATTCCATGAACAACATGAGAAAGAATATACATTTAGGCTAGATAGTCCAGTAGAAATAGTAAACTTCCATGTAACAGGAATAGTTGTTCTCACAAAACCACAATTAAGGAAGATAAATCCCAAGGAAAGGGATATCTTCAAAGCTAAAAAGCCTTCTAGAGAAGTATTTATAGATCGTCAGTGGATCCAGATTGAAGTTTATGAGAAGGATTTCCTACCACCTCACTACGAGATCCAGGGGCCTGTAATAATAGAAGAACCTACAAGCACTATCGTAGTTGGTAAAGACCAGATTGCAAAGGTGGATGAGTATGGAAATATAATCATAGGGTGGAAATAATGACAACTAAGGATCAATTCACACTTGAAATAATATTAAACGCTTTACATTCAATAGCAGATGAAATGTTCGAAATAATTAGAAAAACTGCTAAAAGCCCTATAATATATGATGTACTTGATTTCTCAACAGGGCTAACAGATGGAAATGGGAATATAGTAGCACAGGCTACAGGAGTACCTCTTTTCTTAGGTATATTTGATATGATGGCAAAAAATATATTGAAAAGCCTAGAAGGTGAAATCGAAGAAGGAGATGTCATCATAACAAATGATCCATATATATCAGGAACACATCTAAATGATGTTGGAATAATGATGCCCATATTTCATAAGGGCGAAATAGTAGCAATAGCCCTTAATAAGGGGCACTGGAACGATATTGGGGGTATGTACTTCGGCTCTTGGGGTCCAGCGTCTCAGGAAATTTATCAAGAAGGTATAATTATACCTCCGACTAAGATCTATTCAAAGGGAAGACTCAATAAAGACCTATATGAATTAATAATGAAAAATTCCCGAATACCAGACTTTGTATCTGGAGACTTATTCGCCCAGATAGCAGCTGTCAGATATGCAGAGAAACGGATTAAAGAGTTAATTGAGAAGTATGGTATAAGTGCATTTAAAGATGCACTAGCAAAATCCATGGAAGATGGGAGAAAACTTGCCTACTCAAGACTCTCTAAACTACCGAAAGGCAATTATGAGGCACATGATTATCTGGACGATAGCGGTACACATTCAGAGCCTGCAAAAATAAGTGTTAAAGTTAGAATTACAGACAAAGAATTCATAGCCGACTTTAGCGAAAATCCGCCCAGTTTTAAGGCTCCTATTAATACGACACTTCCAGCTCTGATAGCTGCAGTAAGAATCGTATATATTGCTGTCTTAGAACCTCATGCCAGTATCAGTCAAGGCTTCTTTGAACCATTAAAAGTGATATACAAGCCAGGCACCGTATTTACTGCTGAGAAACCTTACCCAGTTTCAACATACTGGGAAACTCTAACATATGCTGCAGATCTTGTATGGAAGGCCTTGGCTCCTCATATTCCTGAGAAGCTTCCTGCAGGCCACTTTTTGAGTGTAGTTGCCGAAATAATAGCAGGTAAAGATCCTAGAACAGGAGAGCTATTCGCTCTAGTAGAGCCTAACCCAGGTGGCTGGGGTGCAGCAATTAATAGAGATGGTGTAAATGCTTTAGTATCGTTCGCCGATGGGGAAACATATGCATCATCAGTAGAAGTTCTAGAACAGCGATATCCATTGATAGCAGAGAGATATACACTTAATACGGAAGATGGAGTCGGACATGGGAGATTTAGAGGAGGCTTTGGGATAATAAAGGACTATAGGATCTATGCTAAAGGTGCGATCTTTACAACGGCAATTAATAGAGCAAAAATACCTCCATGGGGAGTTAATGGTGGAATGAATGGCACCCGTAACTGTATGATATTGATAACACAAGATAAAACATTAAGAGTTAGGAAGATTGCTGCTTATGTTCTTTCTGAGGGTGATGTTGTGAGTATTAGGACTGGTGGTGGGGGTGGCTGGGGTGATCCTCTTGAGAGGGATCCTGAGCTTGTTCTAAATGATGTTATTAACGAGTATATAACTATTGATGAAGCTAGAGAGATCTATGGAGTAGTAATAGATAAACAAACACTAAAAATAGACATAGAAAAAACAAAAGAACTAAGAGAAAAATTCAGAAAAAACAAGCACGAATATCTCAGAAAAATAATGGAATATGCGTCTAGAAGAGAATGTAATGATCTTCCAATTTACGAGTGGTTCCCTAGATAAATATATTTAGTGAGCTTCCCATATTTTTATCCATGACTTTTATGGATCAAAATATTTCCATAATCATCTATAATTGCTAGATCTCCTTCGTATAAAACTGTAGTTGATGCCTCCTCAATTATCACTGCTGGACCTTCGATAATGTTTCCTGACAATAATTTCTCTCTAATATATATAGGTACTTCAAGCCATCCTTTATTTTCATATAATACCTTTTTAATTTTGAATAATGCTTCTTGCGCTGGTTTTTCTCCTCCCTTTGGGATTTTAGGATATGCTGGTTTAGGAGTTACTCCTATTACAGCTATTCTCAAATTTACAAGCTCAACCTCATAATTTCTTAGACTGTAACCATAAACTTTCTCATGATACATATGGAATAACTCCTTAACCTTTTCAATACCATATATTTCTGGTATAGGTATAGTTAAAGTATGTTCCTGACCTTGATATCTGAGATCCATATATTTTATAGCTACTATATTTTCAATTCCAAGCTCTTTAAGTCTCTTTTTGCCATCCTCATACATATCCATGTAAATCTTTTCGATCTCATCGATATTTATATCAGCCATAGGCTTAATGTATGTCCTAACATAGTCGTATCTAAGATCTGCTACTAACATCCCCCATGCAGAAAAGTGAGCTGGTTTCATAGGAATTACTATTTTCCTTATACCTAGTAGAGAAGCTATTGCAGATGCATATAAAGGTCCAGCTCCTCCATAGGCAAATAATGTGAAATCTCTAGGATCATATCCTCTTTCCAAAGTTACATTTCTAACAGCTATGCTCATCATTAGAGAAGCTAATTCATTCAACTTAATCAAAGTCTCATCTCTAGGAAGTCCTAGCCTATCTAAGATCTTCTTAAATGAAGATTCCGCAAGCTCTGGCTTTAAAGGAAGTCTCCCCCCAAGAAAATATGAAGGCTCGATCCTTCCCATAAGTACATTCATATCAGTTACGGTTGGTTCGAGTCCTCCTAAGCCATAACATGCGGGCCCGGGTAAGGAACCCGCGCTCTTTGGTCCGATTCTCACGGTAGATGCCTCGTCAATCCATATAATGCTATTGCCAGCTATTCCAACCTCAGATACATCTATTGAAGGTACTAGAATAGGCCATCCATACATATATCCTCCTACATGGTAAACAGTTTTAAATCTATGTTGTCCCATATATGCTATTGAGGCTTTTGTTGTAGTACTCCCTGCATCAAAAGCTATTATATTATTTTCACCAATTAACTTTCCCAGCGAAAGGGCCCCGATCGCTCCAGCAACTGGGCCTGACTCTATCATTCTTATTGGTGTTTCCTTGGCCTCTCTTGCCGATATAACTCCACTAGCTGATTGGAGAAGTAGTAGTTTTCCTTTAAAACTTTGTTCCAACTTAGTAATATATTCACCAACTATTGGTCCTACATAAGCATTTAATACTGTAGTAACTGTTCTTTCATACTCTCTATATTCTCTTGTAATCTTATGTGATACAGATATAAACAGATTCGAGGCCTTTTCTCTAAATATTTCTTCTGCTATTCTCTCGTGGTTGGGATTTGCATATGAATGTAGAAATACTATAGCTACACTTTTAATTTCTGACGATACGATTTTATCCACCGTCTGACTTAACTCCTTAGTATTGATAGGGACAACCACCGTTCCATCTTTTTTAACACGCTCTGTTATTTCAAATCTATATCTTCTAGGAACAATTGGGCTTGGCTTTCTATAGTGAATATTATACATATCAGGCCTATTACCCCTTCCAATCTCTATAACGTCCCTAAAACCCTTAGTAGTAATTAATGCTACCGGTACACCTTTACCCTCTATAATTGTATTAATAACTATGGTTGTTCCATGTACTACTGAGATTATGTCGTCAACATTTATCTTAGCTTCTTTGAGGGTATTTAGAACTCCCTCGCTCATATCAGGATATGTAGTAAGAACCTTTGAGTATCTTACCTCTCCTGATTCGATATTGTACGCCACCAAATCAGTAAACGAACCACCAATATCTATACCAACAAGCCATTTCATGAAAAGCTTCCCTATAAAATATATATAAGTTATATTTAAATTTATAATGGATGAGGGATTATATATGGTAGATCCTATAACTATTGAGATTATAAGAAAATCCATATATGCTGCTGCAGAAGAAGCAAAAATAGTTCTCACAAGGTCGTCTCATAATCCAATAATCTATGAAGTTCTAGATTTCTCTGTAGGAGTATTTGATTCTCAAGGAAATACATTAGCACAAGCGCCAGGACTACCTATCTTCATAGCTAATTTGGGCGCTGCAATACTTGATGGCTTAGAAATAATTGGAGCCGATAACATGTACGATGGCGATGTGATCATAACAAATGATCCATATACTACAGGGACTCATCTACCCGATATGACGATTTATGCACCTGTTGTATATAAAGGTACTCTTGTAGGATTTGTAGGATCAAGGGCCCACTGGGTCGATGTTGGTGGAAGAGCTCCTGGGGGTTGGTATACTGATACTTCAGAAGTTTTTCAAGAAGGTCTCAGATTAAGATCTATTAAGATCGTTGAGAAAGGTAAGATCAATGATAGCGTTGTAAGGATCATTATGAATAACGTAAGATATCCTGAATCGATATATGGCGATATGAGGGCTCAGATAGCAGCTGTCAACGCAGGTGTGAAAAGATTCAAGGAAATAATCGAGAAATATGGTATTGAAACCTTCACTAAATCTATAGAACGTATGATGATGCAATCAGAAGAATATGTTAGAAACGAGATCAGGAAAATGAAGAGAGGCATATATAAAGCTGTAGGATATTTGGAGCGGATATCCTCTGAAGAACCTATTAAGATCTCTATAGAGGTGAATGTAGACAGCGAAAATGGTGAAATGACTATCGATTTTTCAGGGACTTCTCCCCAGGTACCAGAGCCTCTTAACTGTGGTGCAGCTGCTGCTATCTCTGCAGCGAGAGTCGCCTTTAGAGCAGTTATAAGACCAGATCTTCCTACAGATGAGGGTACATATAGGCCTTTAAAAATTATATTACCTCAAGGAACTGTTATAAGTGCAGAGCCTCCAGCACCCGTATCTCTCTACGGGCTTCCACTAATGACGTTAATAGATACGGTTATTAAAGCTCTGTCAGAGGCTAAACCTACATCTATTATAGCTGGTATGTATGACGATGTAGATGCAACCTTCATATGGTCTAGAGATCCTAAAACTAGTAAACCATATATACATATAGAACCTCAGCCTGGTGGATGGGGTGCCAAGCCGTTTGAAGATGGAGAGAGCGCTTTAATAGCCATAGCCGATGGTGATACCTATAATGTACCTATTGAAGTTCTTGAGAATCGCTATCCATTATTAGTAGAACAATACTCGCTAGCTGAGAATAGTGGTGGACCTGGAAAATATAGAGGCGGACTAGGCATTGTAAGAATATATTATTTAGATCACGAAGCATTTTGTACGTTAACATATTTCAGGTATAGGTATCCTGCATGGGGAATTTTCGGAGGCTATCCAGCAGGAGGGGTTAACACTGTGATCATATTAACCCCAGAGGGAGAGTTACATAATATTCAAAAAGTCACTGCTTATAGATTAAAGGCTGGGACAAGGCTTATTCTAATTAGTGGCGGTGGGGGAGGATTAGGAGACCCTCTGGAAAGAGATCCAAACTTGGTATTGATGGATCTCTTAAATGGCTATATTTTAGAGGAACAGGTAAAAAGTGTATATGGAGTAGTGATCGGCAATGGGATCGTTAATCGTGAGGCTACGGAATTGATCAGAAAAGAGATTCGCGTAAGAAGAAAACATCCTCATAACTGTCCGAAATGCGGTTATGTAGAACCTATATCAGAATTAATGTCCCAGTTAGAGGGCAATAGAGTTATTATAAAACATATATACAAATGCCCTACATGTAAGGATATCTTATGGATTAATGATATTTCAATACCAATTTACAGAGTCTTCGGTT
>JAVVGE010000064.1:0-13231 GCA_032249255.1 Desulfurococcales archaeon
TAGTCTCTAGAGGACATTTGTTGAGGAGCGATACTGATACAGAGCTTATAGCCCATCTCTTAGAGGAGAAGCTCTTGGAAGGTCTATCACCTCTAGATGCTTTGAGGGAGGTGGTTAGGATTATAAGGGTACTTAGATTCAACAATAATACTGTAAGAGCCTCGAAAATCCCTGCCCTAAAGGACGAGGCTTGCCTCTTGCTAACATTAAAGAAGGTGGTAGATACTTGGGCACCGAAAACTGGGAAACTTAGCCCCATTGAAAGGATTATTATAACCTTAATTTAATACTTCCCTCAAGGAACCATATGTGGGAGGGATATGGGATATGAGATCTATATAGGTGTTAGGGATATGGTTTTTGAGGCTATGCATATAACAGAAGGATTCCTCAGCATGGATCTTGTACCCCACGGACATACATATAGATTATCTGTGGAAGTTAGCGGGGATATAGGGGAAAAGGGATATATTTTAGATCTAAGAGAGTTGGAGAGAATAGCTAGAGAGGTTGTAGATGAGCTTAATAGAGCTTTAATAATTCCAAAGGATATGGAGATCAAGAGCGAAATATACAAGCTCTTCAATAAGATCATAAGATGTGAAAAGGGGAACCCTACCATAGAGAATATAGCTCTCATGATCGCCGAAAAGATATATAGTAGGGTTAAGGAGAAGGGGAGAAGGATCAAAGTCACGCTCTACGAAGGTCCAAACTATTTCTGCACATTACTGTACCCATTATAACTCTTTTCAACTCTATAATAGATCATCTTATTTAGGCCCCAAGAACCATGATAATCGTAGCTTTTCGAGAGCATCCTTTCAATTCTATAGTAGATCACCCTTTAACGCCATGGGCTCCCATCTGAGGAGGGCTCAAGTATCATCGCTCTCCGAGGATATCTATATGCAAAGCACATAGGGGTATCGCCTCATCATCTAATATGATTAAGGATTAGATGCTTATAGGCTTAAGCCCAGCATTCCCTCTTCATGCTACACCAAAAGTATTTAAATTTTCGTTTACCCTGTAACAGCCTTCTAAAAAGGGCTGGGATCAGCTATATTCTGGAAGTTATAATTAGTAATATTAAGATCTGAGGAGCCATAGGCTCTATAAGCCAATTATGATAAATATAATTTAGTAATATAGGGATACGCCACATCCTCGAAGCTTTAGCCTATTTATATAGGGATGCTTGCTCTATATTGCATATATTATCCCCTACTAATTAATATTTAGCAAGTAGTGGTGGAGATGTCAAGCGAGCCTCTCGATCTTTCTAGGAGTGTTGTCTCGGTGGCCGATATAAAGCTCTTTGGTAAGTGGAGCTTTATCGGAGTCGATGTTAGGGATCCAAGTTTGAAGAAATATATATCTTTAAAGCCGATATTCCTCCCCCATACCGGTGGTAGGCACGAGCATAGGAGGTTTGGAAAATCTAGGGTGCCCATAGTTGAGAGGCTGATTAATAACCTTATGAGGAGAGGCAGGAATACAGGGAAGAAGGCTCTAGCCTATAATATAGTTAAGAATGCATTCGAAATAATAGCGCTGAGGACTAGGGAGAACCCGATACAGGTTCTGGTAAGGGCTATAGAGAATGCTGCTCCTAGGGAAGAGACTACGAGAATAATGTATGGCGGAATAATATATCACGTTGCGGTAGACATATCTCCCAGCAGGAGGATTGATCTCGCGCTAAGACATATGATAGAAGGTGCGAGGCTATGTGCATTCAAAAGCATAAGACCTATAGAAGAGTGCCTAGCAGAGGAGATAATAGCGGCTGCGTCAAACGATCCTAAGAGTCACGCAATAGGGAGAAAGGATGAGATAGAGAGAATAGCTCTAAGCTCGAGATAAGATCTAAGATCTATATCTCTATTCTTTCATAATATTCATGGAGCTTGATCGATTGAATATAAGCCCCCAGAGCTAGAGGATATTGGAATAGGGCCCGTAGCTCAGCCTGGTGGAGCACCCGGCTGATAACCGGGGGGTCGGGGGTTCAAATCCCCCCGGGCCCACTACACCAAGGATAATTGTATACTGCTATGTGAAGCTCTCTGAGTTAACTTTCAGTTCTATAGTAGATCATTTGGGGTTTTTGTATTTTTTATTAGAACCTTTAATATTGTTATGGTTTCTGGTATTTAAGTGTTGATCTTAGTATTGATCCTTGTGGTTGATGGGCGTTATGCTTATATACCTCAAAGTTTTTTGATCTGGTCTATCCCAGGATCTTTTTGGATGATCTCTCGGGATCTTTTTCCACTGGATCTATTTTGATCTTTGATCATATGATCTTTTTGATCTCCTCGGATCTTTTTCTCAACTCTTTCCCGTTTGATTCCAGGATGATCTTGTTTTTGTTTTGAGTTAGGTATATGTTGTTTGTTTTCCCCTTGTAATTACTAGGTTTGGTTTTTTGAGTTCTGTTATGCGGTTTGCTATTGTTTTTTGCTCTTGCTTGTTGTTTTTGCTAGCTGGGCTGGTGTTATTCCTGGTTATTCACTATAGTTTCGAGGATTTTTCTCATTTCCTCTGGCAGTTCTTTTGTATTGCTTCTATGTATGGTTATTGTGGTTATATAGTGTGTTTCTATCTCGATCCGTGATATTACATAGAGAGCAAACCCTGCCCCTTTAGGGTGGGGAGGAGGTAAGATATTTCTTTTCTAGGTATAAGATATAGCTGGTAGGATCTATATCTTTTCCTATAGCCATTTTCACTAGCTGTTTAGGTGGATACGTAGCTCCCCATCTATGGATCTTCTCTTTTAGCCACTGTTTCACTATGTTTAGATTCTTTCTTGATATATGGCTACTTAGATCACCTAGATCTTTTTCAATGGCATCTCTGATCTGGGCAGCCACTATGGTTCCTATTGTGTATGTGGGGAAATATCCAATGGCTCCGCTGCTCCAGTGGATATCCTGTAGCACGCCTTCAGAATGTTTCTTAGGCTTTATACCTATGTATCTTTCCGACAATTCACTCCACAGCTCCGGTATATCGCTGGCCTTTATCTCCCCACCGATTGCTAGTTTCTCTATCTCGAATCTCAGGGCTATATGAAGGTTATATGTGATCTCATCGGCATCGACTCTTATAAGGCTTGGCTTAACGATATTGAAGTATTTATATAGATCCTCCGTATCGGATGACCATATATAACCCTTTAAAACCTCCCTATAGAGAAGCTCCACAAAAGCCCTGCTCTTCCCTATCATCAGCTCCCAGAACCTTGATTGAGACTCGTGGATCCCCATAGAGGCACCTGTGGAGAGGGGCGTTGCTCTGAGTCTCTCATCGATCTGGAGCTCGTATAGAGCATGGCCATATTCGTGGATCACAGAGAGCATAGTTCTCCTGAAGTCCTTCCCCTCATATCTAGTTGTTATCCTCACATCCCCTATCCCTATGGATGATGTGAATGGATGCGTCGAGACATCTAGTCTGAGCCTTGCGGGATCGTATCCCAGGATCTCGAGGATCTTGTTATTAATTCTCTTCATAACCTCTGGATCGTATGGCTCCTCCTCATACCTATGGCTACTCGGGAAGTAACCATCGCTCAAAACCCTATCTAGAAGCTTTCTCAGAGACGGGATCATGCTTGAGGCTATGTTGCCAAACTCCCTCGTGGTGAGACCCTCTTCATAGAGATCTAGAAGGGCATCATATGGATGTTCGCTATAACCTAGATACTCAACAATCTCTCTCTCGAGGGTGAATATCCTCTCAAGATATGGCTTGAACATATCGAAATCCTCCTTCACCTTTGCATTCCTCCATACGACGCTAGCTTCTGATGTAATCTTATTAAGCTCCCCAATTATAGAGGGCGGGATCTTAGTGTAATAATTAACATCCCTCTTGAGAACCCTAATAACCCCTCTCTCATAGATATTAAGATCATCTATCTCCTCAGCTATCTCGAGTTTCTCAAGAAACTCTTTTCTAGTTAATAGCCTCTGGACCATTAGGTTTATCCTTGACATGGCAATAGATCTCTCAAAAACCCCCTCTACAGGCATATAAGTCTCTAGATCCCAGTTCATGAGATTCAGTGCATGCCTAAGAGACCACACATCCATATACATTTCCAATAGATCTCTGATCTCCCTTTTCAAAAAGATCTCCGAAATATTCAAAACACGCCCTATAAATTCTACCTACTGAGAATAATAAGAATGATGACCTTCTCATTGCCCTGAAGGCTGGGTTTCTATTGCCTGGTCCCGGGTGTTAGCCCCTGGTGAGAGATTAATGGCTAAACACCTCTATACGTTACCAAGTAGCTCTCTATCTTCCTCGATATCCTTATCCTATGTCCTAGTCTTCTCGCTATGTTCAGCGCAGCATTTATATTTCCTTTGATCTTCTTCCCATTCTTTTTACATTCGCATAGCCCTCTATATATTCTCCCGTTTTTATGCCTTGTCCTGCATATTGAGCATACCTGGCTAGTATATTCCTCAGGAACTATATTGACATCAATGTCGCATTCCATGGATATATCAACGATCCGCAGAACTATCTTCCTAAACCACCATATATTAGTCAATTAGTCAGTATTATTATACTCATTACTATTTTCTTGGCTAAGCATGATCGGATAGCCTATGTATAGCTTCCTAACATCTCTATCATAGAGCTCATCAGCTAGAAACATGATCGATGTTATATATAGGTGCCCGAACCTCTCATCCCTCTTCCTATATATAGCCTCTAAATATTTCTCGTGAGAGTAGATCCATGTTAATATGCTAAGCCTCCCAAACACATTTCTAATAGACTAGTATGTAACCGTCTCTTTTTCCACCAGTAGTACCCAGACCTGGTAGATCCGCTCTTAACGAGTAAGCTGATCCCTCTGAGGTTACTACCGCAAATAGGATGTTAAGCCTCGTGTCATGAATGCTTCCTTATCCCCTATGGGATCTCTATGTTTAATTCTCTTTGGATCTATGATCCTCTCCTTCTTGTCCCTATAGTTTGGCTTTGTATAGCTCGTCCTAATAGTAGTATTCTTTGTAAATTTCACTCTCTTCTCCACTGTCAGTTCATCCTTGGAGAATGTCTGCCTCTTCTCATAGTTGAGCCCGTTTCATAGCCTTGACATGCTAGACAATATCAAATATTGCCTCTTCCTCAAACCTGTTTGGGAATGGCCTCACTGCCCTCTTATTGCTCTTTTTCCTCTTTTCTATCAGCTTTCTGAAGGTTCTCGGGGGTCGGGGTCTTTGGCGGACACGCCTCGGGATTTCCTCCGCTGGACATTCTACCAACACTTTTGTTCACCAAAGCCCAGGCCTCATATTATAGGGCATGAAAGCCTTAAAACCCCCGCCCTAAAGGACAAGGCTTTTCGGTTGTAATGCCTGGAAGAGTATGATCTACAATAGAGTTGAGAGCTGGTGGCATGGATTATCATAGGGCTTTACACCAAGCTCTTCTGCATATTCTCTGAGCCTTAGAAGAAGATCCCTAAATCTATATATCGGTACTATAAGAGTTTTTCCCACAAGCCTTATCTGGGGATCTCTCAGAGTTACGATTAGGGGATAGAGATGCGAGGCTCTTCTAAACGACGGTAATCTAGACACCAGAATATGGCATCTAGAAAGGGCTCTCGAAACCCTATCCTCCATATCCCTCGCAGCTCTCGATATACCCCTCACCTTGGACCAGTGCTTACAGTCTACAGCTACAGCGAAGCCCGATATAGGTACGACTCCTAGGACATCAATCTCGAAGCCTCTGGGAGGTGGTGCTCTGATCCCTCTAAGGGTTTCCATCCCAACCTGCTCCATAGATCTTGAGACAAATTCCTCAAAATCTCTCCATGATAGAAGAGAGGATATCTTCTCTGGATCCCCTCCCCAGGATATGTATTCCAGTGCTAACTCTACTGGGGAGAAGTCCTTGCCATGCGTTTCTGTGAGTATATATAGCTTCTCGAGGTCCTCGGGCTTTCTGCTCGATAGGTATTGGTATATAGCTTCTCTGATAATGCGATCCACAGCTGCTATAGACCCCCAATACTATTGGAGATATTAGAGGCTATATTGATTTTCGCTAGAGACGTTGGAAAAGATCGCTTGTGAAGTTATTAAGGTTTCTATAGCTAAACTAACATGTAGAGGATACACAATGGAGGAGGTTTCGAAGAAGATTGAGGGCTTTGTTCTCGAGAAGATGAGTAAGCACAGGGTGCCCGGTATAAGCATGGCCGTTATAAGGGAAGGCCAGATCATATATTCAAGGGGCTTCGGTTTCAGGGATATTGAGAGGAACCTCCCTGCGCTTCCAACTACTGTATATGGAATAGGATCTATAACTAAATCGTTCACAAGCCTCTCGATAATGATCCTCTCTGAGGAGGGTAGGGTAAGCATTGATGATTATGTTGATAGCTATATACCCATGAAGATCAGGCCCAGGGGAGAGAGGATCAGGATCTGGCATCTGATGAGCCATACCAGCGGTATACCGGCGTTAGCATATGCAGAGGCGTACATTAGAAGCATTGTAGGTGAGGAGGAGAGCACGTGGATGCCTATATCAAGCTATGAAGATATGCTGGCATTTCTATCAGAGTCAGAGGCCTGGGCAGAGGCTAGGCCTGGAGAAAAATATTTCTATCTAAACGAGGGCTATGTATTGCTTGGAATGATAATAGAGAAGATCTCGGGAATGAGATATATAGAATTTGTGAGGAAAAAGATCCTAGAGCCTCTTGGTATGAGAAGAAGCTACTTCGTAAAAGAGGAGGTTGAGAAAGACCCTGACTTCGCAGCCCCCTATGCTATAGACAGAGATGGAAAGATCGTTAGGACATCGTTTCCATTTGGTGTAACCGCTGACGGAGGTCTTCTAAGTAATTGCCTTGACATGGCTAAATACATATCAATGCTAATCAATAGAGGAAGGCTTGGAGATGCGGAGATAGTGAGTAGAAGGAGTATTGAGGAGATGGAGAGAATAAGGATCACATATCCCTACACACATTTCGAGGGCGAGGGCTACGGGCTGGGGCTAAGAATAATACCCAATTTCCTTGGGAGAAAGCTGGTAGGGCATGGAGGATCTCTCTTAGTCCACACAGCATATATGGGCTACATACCTGGAGAAGGATTAGGGGTAGTTGTTCTCGAAAACTCCTCGGGTTATTTACCAGCTAATATAGGTATGTACGCTCTTGCGCTAATGCTAAACCGAGACCCAGAAAAAGATCTAGAGTTTATAAGAGTGGACAGGGTGTTGGATAGGCTAACGGGATACTACGAAACATATAGATCCACCACGAGGGTGAGAATAGAGAGAAAGGGATCCATTCTAACCATGACCTCAAAAGGGAGATACACGGGTTTCGAACTACCTCTGATCCCAGCCTCTATAGGGGAGAGAGAGCATGAATTCTTCATCCCAGATCTAGGTAGGAGAATACCAGTCTATTTCAGGGAATCGGAAAGAGGCGTTGAGATGATCTACGAGAGGTATAAATATGTTAAAAGAGCCTAGCACACGCAATAGTCATGCTCTCATGATCTTTCTAATCTCCTCTGCAAACCCTGTCTTCCCCACCCTAAAGAGCCTATGATCCATTGTTTCCAATTTTCTAGAGATCAGAGGTTTGAACTCCATTCTACTCAGTATATGTTTCTCTAGATCCACGCCCGGTGCTATCTCAACAATTTCCAGACCTTTTTCTGTTAACCTGAATACGGCTCTCTCCGTTATATAGGTAACCTCTTTACCATATTTCAGAGCGGTTTTTCCGCTGAAGAACACCTTGTAGACCCTCACTACGAATTTGTTTATATCCCCATCTTTCCTAATTTCCAGACCCTTTTCACTAACCCTTATATCCCTTGATCCTGCTGTGAAAGAGCCTGCAAATATGTTTTTGGGCGCTCCGCCAGCTATCACTGGAAACCCCCCTGGCCCCGGGATCCTGTCTGGGAGAGCCGATGGATTCACGTTTCCTTCCGAATCGATCTGAAGGAATCCCAGCACAGCTACATCTATAACCCCTCCCTCGAATATTGAGAAAGTGTCTGGTATTGAGGTCAGAGCGAATGGGCTAAAAGCTATCCCGAAGTCCTGCCCTGGAAGGGCAAGACCTCCCCAGGGGCCTGACTCGACCACAGGTATTATATAGCTGGAAATCCCCTCCTCAACCGCTATCCTTGTTATGAGGGCCGGGATCCCGACTCCTATGTTTACAAGGGCTGGTGCTCTCTTAGACTCGACGATCCTTATGAGCTCCATAAGAGCTCTTCTAGCTATTACATATTCGTAGTCCTCCCACTCCTGCATCGGTAGATCCTCTAGGATCTCCGGCTTCATGGGTGGGATCACTCTCTGGCATGCTCTTGGATCGTATTCAAAAGATCCTGATTGCCAGTGCCTTTCCCTCGGAGCCTTAACAATATAGTCTATTAAGGGACCCGGGACCTCGACCTCCCTAGGTTTTAAGGTGCCCTTCTCGGTTACCCACCTGACCTGGGCTATAACAACCCCGGGATCCGGTCTTGCTTTGGATGCTTGGGCTATATTAAGTACAGTTCCCCTTATCCCCTCATCCTCAAGGCTCAGGTTTCCCATCGAGTCGGCTGTAGTTCCCCTTATAAGGGCCACTCTCGGCTTTGGTGCTCTATAGAAAAGATACTCGTCGTCCCCAATCTTTATTAGTTCTACCCTACATGTCATAGCTCTCCTCGCAGCATTATTCATAGCCCCGCCATCCTGCCTCGGATCTAGGAAAGTATCCAAGCCTATTCTCGTTATAAGGCCCGGTCTTCCGGAGGCTATCTCTCTAAACCAATAGGCGGTTATCCCCAGGGGCCATGAATACGCCTCGATCATATCCTCCATGATCATCCTCTGAAGCCATGGGGAGAAGCCTAGATAGGGCATTAAAACCCCCCTTATAAAATCCCTATCACCTTCTCTATATAGCTCCTCAGCAACTTTATCCAAGGCCCTTCCAGGAACTGCTGGAAGCGCGTCTGAGATTATGAATAAGCTCTTTGGATGACCTGTCTTCTTATATAAGTTGAAGAGCTCTAGAATTAGATGTTCGGGGGTCGTGGCCATGTTGAAACCCGATATAGCTATTACCTGGCCATCCTCTATACACGAGAGAGCCTCCCAGGCGCTCACCAACTTGGTCTCGAAGATCTCTAAGCATCTTATCACAAAAATCTCCTAAAATTAGTTCTATAATAAGTAAATAACTGATAAGCTGGTAAGGCTGGAGCGTGGTCTGCATCCTTGTTTATGTTACTATGTTACTAGGATTTTTATATTTGTTTGTCATCTTGGCTTAAGCTTATAAGCACTTAATCCCTGGCTATTTTGATGATAAGGCAATGATCTCTGCTATATCTGGATGTGCAGAGACCTCGGGAAGCGATGATGTTTAGAGCTCCCAAGGCCAAAGCCCTTTTGAGCTAGGCCCTCATAGAGGGCTTCGGGGTTCTAATCCTAGATGGGAGCACCATTCCGCTTGGCTCCACAGCCACCAATGAAACCACAGGGGTATCCAAAACCCTGTGGGGGAGGTGGAAGTCCCCCAATGCCACAGGGCTAAAAACCCTGTGGATCAAGAAGCAAGGCAATCCAAAACAAATGAATATCAGTGATAATCAATGATCATCGGGGGACAAGCGGCAAGCGGATAGGACATATCTTAGAGCGGTTTCTAAGGGAATAAGTCTTGTGTTATCCTTTTAAAGCTATAGCTGGTCTTGGGCTGTCTATGCATAGCTTCTCCTTTACGACGTTAAAGACTACGCTGGTGACGGTTCTCTTTACATGGGGTATTTTGAGCACGTTCTTGATGAAGTTGTTTAGCTCATCTATACTTCTGAACTTAGCTATTACTGCCACATCGAACTCGCCTGTTATATCGTATACAGCGACCACCTGTTCATACGATGAGAGTGCTCTCTCAACCTCGGTTATATAGGCGCCCTCGACAGAGATCAATATAAGGGCTGTCACATCCATACCAAGGATCTTTGTATCTAGCTCTGCTGTAAACCTCTTTATAATACCTATCTTGACAAGCCTCTTAACCCTCTCATGAACTGTTGAGGTAGGCGTTCCAAGCTCTTTGGCTATGCTTCTAAGGCTTTTCCTCGAGTCTTTCAGCAGCCTCTCAAGGATCCTGATGTCTAGCTCGTCTAGTCCTACCCTCAATAACTACACCAATTTTATATATTACTCGCCATTATAAATGTTAACTTTACATATATGATGCATGATGCTATGACCCTTTTTGTACAATTATAGGTGTATCTATGGCTAATGTTTAAGTATTTATATGAGGTAGAGACTATCAAGTGATTAGTTTGGGAGGAAAGATCTGGCTTGACATAATGTTCACAGACCTTCTGGGCGTGCTAAGATCTGTTAGCTATAGATTTGATGAAGAGAGACTCTCCAAGATCTCTGAAGCGATCGGTAAGACCGATGGGAGCTCTGTGTACGGCTTTACAGGGATCGAGGACAGCGATCTATTTCTATATCCTATAGAGAGCACGCTAACCAGGGCTCCTTGGGAGGCTGGTAGGTATGTAGTCCTATCCAAGGTCTACAGAGGGAGAGAGAGGTTCTCACGAGACCCTAGGTTAGTTGCTGAGAAGGCAGAGGAGATCCTAGGTGGGTGGGGGTATGAGGCCCTAGTGTCTCTGGAGCCCGAGTTCTTCATAGTAGACAAGATCGATGTGAGAATAGAGAGGAACGGAGGCATCTATAGCCAGAGGCTAGAGATATCCTCACACGAGCTAAGTCTAGAGCATCTATTCCCCATAAAGAGGAGCTACCAGCTGCCCCTAGAAGGGAGGTTCGAGCACGCTGTAACAGAGATTATAAGGGGTTTAGAGGCTATGGGAATTAAGGCAGAGGTTATACACCACGAGGTCGCTACATCCCAGTTCGAGCTCAACTTCTCTGGAGGCTCTCCAACATATGTATCTGATACCATGCAGCTGATTAAACTGGGGATTAGAAAGATCCTCAGCAGTCTTGGCCTACAACCGCTCTTCATGCCAAAGCCCTTCTGGGGCGATAACGGATCAGGTATCCACACACATGTCAGCCTCTGGAGAGATGGGGTCAACCTGTTTCATGATGATAGCGAGAGATATGCTGGGATTAGCCAGATATGTAGATACTTCATAGGGGGGCTGCTCGAGCACGGACCCGGTCTCTCCGCAATTGTATCGCCTACTGTTAATAGCTATAAAAGGCTTGTGCCTGGGTATGAGGCGCCTGTTTATCTCACATGGGGTAGATCTAATAGGAGCGCGGCTGTCAGGATACCAGTAGCTATATCGAGGGATAGGACTAGGATCGAGTACAGGCCTCCTGATCCAACATCTAACCCCTACTTAGCTGTCTCAGCTATATTACTAGCTGGGATCGATGGCGTTGAGAGGAAGATAGATCCTGGAGATCCTGTTGATGAGAACGTCTATAGAATGACCCCTGAGAGGAGGAGACAGCTTGGTATTAAAAGCCTACCTAGGAGTCTTGAAGAGGCTCTAGATAATCTAGAGAGTGATCATAAGTATCTCCTGAGGGCCTTCCCAAAGGAGTTGATCGAAACATATATCGAGATTAAGAGAGAGGAGGCTAGAAAGGTCTCCTCAATGCCCTCGCCAGTTGAGTATATAGAGTACCTACACATCTAGATCATTTTAGATTCAGAGGGAATCTATGCTTCTAAACGTTAGGAAACTCTTTATAAGCTTTAGCATCCTATAGTACTTAAATCTCCTCCTAGCCAATCCAGCATCTGCCAATGCTTCCAAAGCGCATAGATATCCAGGGACACCGCTCACCCCACCACCAGGGTGCATGCTCGAGCCGCATAGATATAGGCCTTTCACAGGCGTTCTATACCCCGAGAGTTCTTTCGCAGGTCTATTACTCCACAGCTGATCAGGTGACATGCTTATATGAAATATATTTCCCCCCGGGACCTGGAACATCTCCTCCAGATCTCTCGGAGTTATCATCAGGGTCTTCTCCGCAGCCCTTCTAAAGCCATCGTAGTAATTATCTAGCACACTGAACGCACGATCCGCAAGCTTCTCTCTATCCTCTTCCCCCCAGCCCCCAGGCGACTTCCTACTTGTATATTGAATGAAGAGTGATGCCACATGCCATCCTTCAGGAGCGACTGATCTATCAACATAGCTCTGAACATTGACAGAGATCCATGGATACCTGCTCATGCCCTCTAAAAGGGCGTCAGCATATGCTCTCTCAACATAATCGAGCGAGGGGATAGTTATGGCAGAAGATCTATATACTAGATCTTCATAGCCCGAGTATTTCCCAGAAAGCTTTGGGAGACTCCTCATAGCAACAACTATTTTTGAGGAAGCCCCAAGGCTCCTCAGATTCCTCAACCTCTTGAGAAGATCTTCATCGATGCCCGCCTCAGGATCTAAGAGCTTGAGCATGGTTGTCCTTACATCTGCGCTACTCAGTACAAGCCACGAATCATACCTCTTCCCTCCAGCCACAACGCCTTTAACGAAGCCAGCCTTACTCACAATGATCCTCTCGACCTCGGTGCCCAGGTATATATCTACCCCTAGCTCGGAACATCTGCTAGCGAGGACCTCTGATAGGGCCCCCATCCCGCCCTTAACATAGCCCCACTGACCCCTAACACCTGTTATATTCCCCATATAGTGGTGTGCCATGACTAGTGAGGATCCCGGGGTGCTTGGGGAGATCATCTCGCCTACTATAGCATCTTCAATAAGAGCCGCCTTGACCTCCTCGGATTCAAAATACTCGTCAAGCACTCTGGATGCGGGGGCGAACATGATCCATGAGAGCTCATCTATATATCTCATGAGCTCCTCACCACCACGCTTCGCTATCCCTATGATCCTCTTGAGAAGCTCAACAGTATCCTCAATGTTCATGGGCTTACTCATATAGATCGCATCAAGCACGACGCCCACAAAGCCCCATAGCCTGCTCCACCTGAGATACTTTCTAGAATCTCTCTCAGAGAACCTAGCAATCTCCTTAGCAGTCTTCTCAGCATCGCTCCATATACTCAGGATCTTCCCGCCTTCAAGAAATGCTGTCATGCTAGGGTCTTTCGGGATTATCCTCAGGCCCTTTTCAAATAGCCTTAGCTCGTCTGCGATCTCCCTCCTAAATAGGCTGATCACGTAAGCAC
>JAVVGE010000065.1:0-13164 GCA_032249255.1 Desulfurococcales archaeon
CTCTATATAGATAGTGGCTTGTCCTGCTCGTATTTTCTCCCCAGCCTCAGGGCTTCATATGCCCTCGCAAGCTCCACACCTAGGTAGAGAGCATGCTCGGGATCTTGGACTCCTGAGAGCTTGAGGGATACTCTCCCAACACTCCTCGGATCCCTACCCCTAACTCTATATAATGCCTTATCCTTTCCACCTTGGAATATATATACCTCTATATAGTTATTCTCATAGTCCAGCTGTATGTAGAAGAATTTCTCCTTATCGATTCTCGCCGGGGGTATATATCTATCAACGATGACATCTTCTTCAAATCCTATGGGGATCCTGTGGGGCTTTTCCTTAGACTTGGCGACAAGGAGATCTATTCCCAGATCCTTTGGAGGGGATTTCCTAGCATACGATATCGAGCACATTAAAGAGGCTCTTGCGATCTCTGCAAGAGAGCCCCTTGTTTTCCAGCTATCCTCAGTGACAAGAATAACCGATGCACCAGCCTCTAGAGCGAAGCTGGCTATTAGGGCGTTGATCCCTATAGAATCCGCATCGATCATCTCCACAATATTAGCAGAGCTCATCAGAACAGGTGCTGAGGGGATATGCCTCTTAGTGAGAGCCACCGCATAGATTCCCTCGAGGGCCCCGAAGTTTGGAGGCGGTATCACGGGGTCCAGCACCACTTTGTCGATTCCCATGGCCCTCAGATCCTCAAGATCTTTAGCCAGTGTTCTCACCCTAGCCTGTGCCGTAAGATCCTCAACGCTTTCTGGAACCAGCACATACGCTATATCCTTCGGCAGTCTCTCGACCATACCAAAGTAGGATCTGCTTATATTCATGACAAGCTGCGCACCAGCATAGACAGCTGTCTCGATCTCCCTCTGATTTATAGAATCTATCCCTATGGGCTTATTAACGCGCTTCGAAACCTCTCTAACGGCTTTAGCAACTACCTCGGGATTATCGCTATCTGCTGAGGTACCTAGCACTATTATATCTGCTCCGCTATTTGACATCCTAATAGATTCCTTCACAACACTATCTATGGAACCCTCTATATTTACCTCGGCCAATATTCTGAATGGTGGCGGGCTCAATGGTATAGATATAGATCCTATGCTGAAAGCCATCTGAGATCTATTCTCTATCTCCTCGAGAATCTTCCTATAATCAGATCTCCTGGATAGCTCTAAAACAGAATCTGCCGGCTTAGATGTCGAGAGCCTCACCCCTTTTCTCAATATCTCCTCCACAACGATCGGTAGATCTCCGATATACCTGCTACCCTTATAACAACTAACACCGAGACCCCTGTTCACGATATCTAGATCACCTATTAGAAGGCCAGGCGCTATGATCATATCATACTTCTTAGCCTCTGAAACCTTCTTCGAAAGATGCTCCAACACATCCTTAACAGTCATGAGAGCAGCTACCGGCACGTCCAAAACATCAACATCTATCTCAACTCCAAGAGATCTCGAGATCTCACTAGCAACAGACTTAACAAGCTGCGACGCGATCTTCCCGGTTAGGACAAGGATTCTCAACCTATTCACACCATGACAGCTATCCTATTTAAATAGATACTATAGCTTATAACAATGAAACCCTCCCAGCCCTAAAGGGCTGGGAGGGGTTATAACTGGTTCAAATTTTGTAACAGCCTCGCTCTTTAGGACTGTATGTTTTAAGGATCCTAGGCTATGGATGTGGTTGTGATGGATCTCTGGTCAATGTTTTGAGGATCCAGGGATCAACACATGAAATAGAAGCCCTGGGTTCAATGTTCATTGAGATAGATGTGGCAACTTCGTCAGAGAGAGTGTCCAGGGGCATGTGTAGAAAGGAAAAATGATCTGATATAGGGTTGAAAGGATTTATTTCTATAACACGCCTATGTCGCTGAATGTTAGCATCTCTATCTCCTCAGGCTTGCCTGTTATAGAGCCTATTCTGGCTCCCACTAATAGCTTTATTCTCTTCTCCTTTGCTATATCTATCATCCTCTGGGTTATTATCCCATCGAATACAACTGCATATACAGTCCCTGGTTCTTTCGCTGATAGCCTCTCATATAGATCTCTTACCGTTAGCTTTTCTATTGGATTCCACGATGCATCATAGAGTATCCCTGTCAGTGTTCCTATAAGTGTTTTTGCATCCTCAGCTACTTTATCTGGGATCTCTATGAGAGTTTCTAGCTGAGCCTGTTCTGCCTGTGTAGCCCGTGCCTCTTGCTCCTGCTCCTCCACCCTCACCTCTTCTACCTCCCTCTTCTCCTGGATCTGCTTCAGATATTCTGACGCTGCCACCATGTTCTTCAGAGCTCTCTCTATCTCCTTCCCTGTTAGTTGTTCTACCTCCTTGCCCTGAGGTGCTCTCGCTATATAGTCTATTTTCACTGACTTCAGCAATGTCTTCAGGATCATGTCCCCGCCTCTATCCCCGTCTACAAAAGCGATCACCGTCTTCCTCTGAGCTAGCCTCGCTATTGTCTCTGGCACCTTGCCTTGTGCCCCTTCTACTGAGATTACGTTTTTATAGCCATATCTAAGCATGTTTATGACATCAGCCCTTCCCTCTACAAGGATTATCGTGTCGCTAGAATCTATTTCTGGACCTGCTGGCAGCTTCTCTGGTCCATATGCTATTGGCTCGGGTATCTTTATACTTGACTCTATCTCCTCCACAATCTGCTTTAGATCTGGAGTTTTTTCTTTCGCCCATTTGTTGAGTATCTCCTTTGCCCTCTCAACTATCTTCTTTATCCTCTCTATCCTCATGTCAACTATATCTGTTATCTGGACCTTCGCATTATATGGCCCTACCTTATCGATGCTCTCTATCATCGCAGCTACCAATGCCGTTTCTACTCTATCTAGGTTCGATGGCACCAGGATCTCCCCAACGACTTTATTCCCCTGGGTCCTTGTCTCAACATAGATCCTCCCGATCCTCCCTCTCTCCTGTAGGATCCTAAGATCTAGTTCCTGACCAAATAGCCCCTCAGTCTGACCAAATATAGCTCCTATTATATCCGGCCTATCAACGTTACCCTCAATCTCTATCCTAGCCTTGATCACATACTTCATCCCATCCACCCGTGAGCATCCATATATAGTCTGCAATGAAGCTTTTAGATTAAGATTCAGAGATATATGCTTATATGCTACCCTCTTAGGAGGATCGTTTCAAACCCTGTGACTAGGATTTAAATTTATAAGCATTAGTTCGACTTATTATTATAAAAATTAGATATTTTAAAGAGCGTTTCCCCGCTAACGGTATTTGATGATGCTTTCAAATACTTGTATTTCTGTTAGCGGGGTTGGGCCTTGGTGTGGGTTCACCAGCTTCACCCGAGCTGTATAGGTGCCTGTCGAGCTCTAACGCCATGGGGCTCCCATCTGAGATGACTCCAAATATTTATAAGCATTCACTGATATTTAACTATTCGTCAGTTCGGCAACTGCCCAGATACCTAGACTAGATAGGGTCTTCTGGCTAGGTTTCAATTTAGCTAGCCTTCTTCCTGGGATATATATACTCCTTGGGGGCTCTTGCGAACGGCTCTAGATACTTTCTAAGTATTTTAGGTATCTCTATAACTCCCTCCGGGTCTTGATTGTTCTCGAGTATGGCTGTTATTGTTCTAGTGCTGGCTATAGCTGTTGAGTTGAGCGTATGTAGATAGCCCTTTACTCTTCCTCTCTTTCTTACAAATCTTATCTTGAGTCTATAGCTCTGCCAATCAAGATCGTTGCTAGCGCTTACCATCTCCCTAAACCTTCCCTGGGCGGGCATCCACACCTCGAGGTCGTATTTCTTAGCGGCTGGGGCACCTAGATCTCCGGAGGCTATGTTAACAACTCTATATGGTAGTCCCAGACCCTGGAATAGATCTTCTGAGTTCCTGATCAGCTCCTCATGTATCTCCCAGCTCTGTTCCGGGAGTGAGAATACGAACTGCTCGACCTTGTGGAACTGATGAACCCTGAATATACCCTTGAGATCTCTGTTACCGGCGCCAGCCTCTCTTCTGAAGCAGGGGCTTATACCAACATATTTTAGGGGGAGCATATCCTCAGCGATCTCCTCGCCCATGTGGAGAGCTGCTAGTGAATGCTCGGCAGTCCCTATGAGGTATAGATCCTCACCCTCGATCTTATATATAGCGTCTCTAAGACCCTCATAATCCGTTACACCCATCATAACAGCGCCCCTAAGCATGTACGGGGGTATAACAAGTGTGTAGCCCCTCTGGGTAAGCACGTCAATGGCATACCATAGAAGAGCCATGTCAAGCCATACAATGTCATCGAATAGGTAGTAGAACCTAGAGCCAGCCACCTCAGAGGCTTTCTCGGTATCTCCAAGCCCTAGCACATGTTCAAGCATATCTGCATGGCCAATGGGTCTCCAATCAATTACTTGGTAGCTCATCTCAACACCCTTTCTAGATGTCTCGCTAAGAAACTGATCTATATATTCTCTATAGACCTTAGCAACCCCCCAAACCCTTATAGGCCTGGAAGCATTCTCATCACCGATAGGCACGCTCTCATGCACAGTATTTGGTAGAGATAGGATAGTCTTTTCCCAGAGTTCGTCAAGCTCCTTCATCTTCCTCTCCATCTCTTGGAGCTGTTCCAAGAGCCTCTTAGCCTCCTCAACCAGGGCTCTCCTTTCCTCGGGAGGAGCTTTCGCTACCCTCTCACTTATAACGTTATGCCTATGCCTAACCTCGTTGATCTCTGCCTGGAACTTCCTCCAGGCATTATCGATCTCCCTGGCCCTATCAACAATACTAGTATCCATTAATCTCTTCCTAACATGCTTCTTAAGCGCTTCAGGATCCCTTCTAAGGAGCTCTAACACAGACCAGCTCAAGACAAGACACCGGCTATAAATATTAATGTAGACCAGGAATATATCAATTAAAGAGAAGAAAATTTAAAAAAGCTTTACTTTTACGAAGATCCGCTCTTCGCTATATAGCTAGCCAGTTACATTGACAGCTCCATACCAGGGAGTCCACTTACCCCAGCCAGCTACATGGCCGAAGGACGCGTTAGCCCCTATGAATATGGCTATAGCTGCAGCAACGACTAGAAATACTATGGCCAGCCAACCCATAGCTCTTCTATAGCTGCTCTCTCTAAGCACTAGAGGCGATAATAGTGCTGAGAGGCCTATTAGGAAGTACATGAGACCAGATAGCTCAGGCGTTCTAGTCAACCTCATACTCCATATCACAAAGCTATAAACTATAACCGGTATGCCCAGAGGTGCTAGAGGAATAGCTATATATTTCGGGTTTATACCGCTCCACAGCGCAATGCCTATGATTAGAAGAGCTATCCCAAACAGAGCCCATGGATTTATTAGAATTATATTATAACTCCCTGGTAGGGGCCAGAGAAAAGTCCCTACCAGACCTGAGGCTAGTGCATACACACCCACAAATGCGAAGTATAGACCTATACCCTTGTTAATCAAGACCACATCCATGGGGAGGGCATGCTTAAGAGCCTCACTAACCTCTTGACCCCCGCCTCCAAGGCTCCTAGAGATCTCGCTAACACTTCTAAGCCTCACAACATTAATATACACGCCATAGGCTGCTACCAACAGTGTTGCTCCAAGCATCATTAGCCACAAATCAAGCGGGTCTATGAAGAGTATGGGCATCACATCACCTAATAAACTCTTTACCTTACTCCCTTAAAAATCTTATTATTATTTTATATACATCTATAAAAATCATATTGAAAATTCATTAAAACATATTGATAATTATGAAGATATGTATCGATATCTATGAAATTGTTAGAATGTATAAGAGTCTATAAGATTCACATTATAAAGCTAAAGGCCGTCGAGTTAGAGGTATTCCCATATCCCCTTACCCTTATAGTTATAGACTATAGTTTTATATGCAGTTGTATATTCGATTGAATAGCCTATCCCCTCCCTACCGATCCCCGAGTTCTTTCTACCACCAAATGGATAGTAGCCTATACCATGTCTCGGGTAGTCGTTTATATATATTGCGCCCACCTCTAGATGCCTTATGAGATACCTTATCTTATTTATATCTTTCCCGAATATAGCTGCGTCAAGCCCATAGGGTCTCTTATTACTTATCTCAGCTGCCTCCTCAACGCTTTTAACGCTAGTTATGATCGCGATTGGCGCGAAGATCTCCTTCTTATATGCCTCTATCTCTTCAAGCCTCTCCTTAGGAGCCTCGATCAATGTGGGCTCTATATATGTGTTGTCAAGCCTCTTACCTCCAGTAAGTATTTTACCGCCTTTGGAGAGAGCGTCCTCTATAGCTTTGATCATATTGTCAACTGCTTCAACATCTATGAGGGGTCCCATATCTACTGAAGGATCCCTGGGATCTCCGATCCTCACCTTTCTCAGCTCATCTACCAGGAGACGCTTGATCTTCTCGTAAACTGGTTCCTCAGCAAGCACCAGTTTTATAGCATCACATCTCTGACCGCTATAGCTATATATACCCCTGGCGATTCTCTGCGCACTCCACTCTAGATCTGCATCGCCAAGAACTACAGCTGTATCGCCGCCCCCTAGCTCCATAACGAACTGCTTTATGCCAGCAGATCTTAGTATCTTCAAACCTGTCTCCGTGCTTCCTGTGAGGCTAATAGCTCCTATCCTGGGGTCTGCGAGGATCTTCTCCATATCCCCTCCCCTCAGGGTTAGGAGTGCTAGAGCTCTCTTAGGAAAGCCGGCTAGCTCTAGGAGTCTTATGAACATCACCACAGGGATCGGGTCTAGGGATGATGGCTTAACCATAAAGGCGTTACCAACTATCACGGAGTATGATAGCTTGTTAACTGTGTCGAAGAGGGGGTAGTTAAATGGGGTTATTGCTAGGACAACTCCTACAGGCTCTCTCCTAACTATCGCCTCTGTCTCCGTGGTTTCGTCGCTCCAATCGCCCGGTATATAGTCCCCCTGGATCCTCCTCAGGTCTAGATCAGCTCTTCTAAGCCTATCGATGGAAGCCTTAACCTCTCCCCTAGCAGATCCGAGGGTCTTTCCAGCATTCAGGATCAGGGAGTTAACTATATCATCTATATTGCTTTCCAAAAGATCCGCAGCTCGATGGAGTATGTCAAGCCTCTTATATCCAGGCAGGTTCCTAATATCCCACCTACCATATCTATAAACGATCTCCAGGGCTCTCTCGATATCGTCGGAGGAAGGGATCGAGATCCTCGCTATTATAGACTGATCTATCGGGGATTTCACATCGTGGAAAAACCTGCCCTCAACCCACTCACCGGCAATATAACTCTTAAAGACCGGGATGCCCTCGTTATCAACTCTATAGATCTCTCTGAAGGCTGGAGAAGATATCTCGAGTTTAACCATTCATAGCAGCCTCATATAAATTATACCCATGGATAAATATATTTTTCCTGGGTATATCCATAGAGATCATATTATTAGCGATAAATACCCACAGCCATTGCTGACCTCCTCCCGCCCTGAAGGGCGAGGCTTTCAGGTTGTAATACCTTTCTAAAGGCATTAATCATGGATCTTTAGCATTATTATTTTCCCACCAATCTTCTCAATAACTCTTGCAAAACATATTCTCATAAGCTGGATAACGCTGTCCTCAATGGATAGCAACGTGTCTTCCACAAGCCCTCTATATAGGGTATATCTAAGCCCATCCGGGATCCTCAGAATAGCTTTGACAGGCTTCTGAGAAACCCACTGGATAATAGGGAGCCCCATTTTCTTGGCATCATGGAGGTTGGAGGACATATATCTAGCAGTTGCAACTCCCTTATCTTCATCATAGTCTGTAAGCTCTACATTTGCGAGTTCCATGAGCCTAAACGCCTTGGAGTTGGTTAGTGTATCTAGATCCTTCTTAGATATATATACATAGGCACCCTTCTTATTAACATCAACACTTAGCACTCTAGACCCTAGATCCTTATTATCTGGGTGGAAAGGCATTTCTAACTTATAGAGGTGCTCCGGAAGCCCATCTATATATAGCTTCACAGGATCTGGGACAAACATTATCCTTCTCGTCACAGGATCTAGCTTCTTTCTGTTTAAAGAGGCGAGGTTATCCCAGGAGATGGTTGCATCGCTCACCTTAACCCCTAGAGAGTATATAGTGTCCCTAATAGTCTCTCTCAGTATTCCTCTAGATCTGAGCCCTGCTAGAGTACCGAATCTGGGGTCTGAGAACCCACTGAATCTTCCTGGATACTTCTCTATCATAGCCCTTATCTTTGATTTACTTAGTATAAAGCCCTCCAGCCTAAGCCTGCCAACGTTGATTACATGTGGATAGCTCCAGCCCATGTGCTTATATAGATAGCCCTGCTTTATCGTGTTCTGCATGTGCTCTCTACCCCTTATAATATGTGTAATCCCCATGAGATGATCGTCCACACCTGCTGCGAAATTATAGGTGGGCCAGACTATATATCTATCCCCTACGATGGGGTGGGGATGCTTAGAGGTATCTATGATCCTCATTGCTATCCAGTCAATGATACTGGGATCCGGGTGATCCAGATCCGTCTTAACTCTTAGAGAAGCCCCGCCCTCGCTGAAAAAGCCTGAGAGCATCTTATCAAATAGCTCCAGGCTATCCTCAACACTCTGAAGCCTATGTGGACACCCACTCCTGCTAGCCCTCTTCCTTGATATCTCCTCCCTACTGCATAGATCCACATATGCGCCCCCCCTCTCTATAAGCTCCCTAGCAACCTGGTAATATAGCTCCATCCTGAGGCTCTGTATATACTCCTCATCCCATGATACACCCAGCCATTTGAGATCTTCTTTAATCGCCCAATAAGCCTCCGGCATGGGAACCTTTATCCTAGGGTCTGTGTCCTCAAGCCTTAGAATCATCTTACCCCTATAGATCTCCTTAGCATATATATAGCTAAGAAGAGCAGGCCTAGCATTACCCAGATGAAGCACGAAATCCGGGTTCGGAGCGAACCTAGTTACAACCCCCTTATCGGCATCTGGAAGCGGTGGGAGCCCCCTTACCTCCTCACGCTTCTCACCCCCCTCAGAGGGTACTAACTCTCTAGCCATTCTATTGAGATCCTGTTGGGACAAGCTATTGACATACTCAATAACCTCCTTAACGACTCTAGCCAGCTCCCTAGCATATGCTCTAAGCTCGGGCCTCTCACCAAGAACCTTATTCATTACAGGGCCTGGAGAGGCCTTTCCACCATGCTTTAGGGCGTTTGCTAGAGCATGTCTGAGCACAAGCTTCTTAATATCCTCTGTAACCTCAAAAGATCCTGGCCCTCCTGACATTGTCCCCACCAACAACTACGAATAGGAGTTTTTCAGGCTTTGACGTGAGCTCCTGGGAGATATATACTATGATACCATCAACACCAGCTCTGAGGGTTCTCACCTCCCCTTTCCCGGTGGTTATATAGGCGATCTTGGATCTGCTCCTAACATGATCACCCTCAGATACAATGCTATATATATTATGACCCGTAGCCTCGATAACATGTGCCTCTACATTTCTCCCTATGTACAGCCCTTCGCCGGATCCCTCCCATATTATTAAGAAATCACATATAATTTTGCCACTAACTGGGTCTAGAAATAGTTTACTAGCGATCTCATATGGGACTTCAACGAAGCATTTAGAGCATTTATCGATGCATCCTCTACTAATGATCATTGTTTCCTGTGTCTCCTGGGCACAGTATTCATTTCCTGCTAAGTCTCTGGCTTCTGGGTTTTCGGATATGCATCTAGGATCTATGGCTATATATGGAAATCCCTTCATTAACGCTCTCTCCACGCGAGTCTCAATATAAGATCCCTGATCCATGATATGATTCTCCTATCTGCATTCCTCAGCATCTCGAGGTTTCTAAGGGAATCATCTACATAGCTCCTTATAAGCTTTTCTGCATAGTCCACCCCTCCAGCCCTGATTATGAGTTCCTTAGCCCTCTCCAGATCTTCTTTAGAGGCGTTTCTATTACCTAGAACCCCTAGGAAATATTCTCTCTCATCTCGGGATAGCTTTGAGAGGGTATATATGACTGCTATAGTCTTTTTACCCTCTCTCAGATCGCTTAGTACGGGCTTCCCGGTGACGCTTGGATCGCCTAGAAGGCCTATAAGATCATCCCTTATCTGGAAAGCGATTCCAGCGCTTCTAAAGCATCTCCAGATCCTCTCTAGATCCTCTTCCGGTGCATTGCCCAAGATCCCGCCTATGTATGCGGATGCCATGAAAAGGGCTGATGTCTTCTTATAGATCATCTCTATATACATCTCCTCAGAAACATCACTAATCCTGCTTAACTCGAGATCCATGGCCTGGCCCTCTGCAACTGTTATAGAGGCCCATATAAGTGTTTTAATAGATCTAATAACACTCTCAGACCTCACACCAAGATCGTATAACCTGGCCAACGCCTCATAGGATTTAGCGAATAGTAGATCGCCGGCTAATATAGCCATATTATCCCCATAGAGCTTGTGTGTAGTGGGGACACCTCTTCTAAACTCATCCCGATCCATGATATCATCATGAACCAGGGTGAAGTTGTGAAGTATCTCCACAGAGGCTCCCGCAATAGCCAAGACCTCGGGCTCGACCCCATATGCCCTCCCAACGAGACCAAGCACGAGGGGTCTCAGCCTCTTCCCCCCAGCCCTTATTAGATGGGATGACGCATTATAGAGGATCTCAGGGTTCCCCGATAGGAGGATATGAATATTCCTCTCAACAAGATCTAGATATTTCCTTACAAATCCATCGAAACTATCTTCCGCTATACCTCCGTTCAAACTCTAATCTACCGATTATTTTTACATCAATAGCTTAAGAGCATTCCATACCCTAAATACGCTACAGCGTTCCGAGTTTAACATTGAATCCTGGCAAACCTCACCTTCAAGGCGGAGTAGGACTTTCACAGCTTTCTAGGTTCTTGATTATATTTGGAATGTTAGGCTTTTAAGCTTTCTAGGTGGATATTTATAGCAATGATGAAGTGTATGGTTTTGAGGGCTTTGAGAAGCCCGATGGCTGTGGAGATAGAACCAATAACCCCCTACCAGAAGGGTAACACCCGAGACCTCAGCATGGAAAAGATGATCTTCTATAGAATTGAAAGAAAGAGAGAATATAGAGGAGGGCTGGTTTGAAGGCTGTATTGCTACACGGTGCTAGGAGGATCGAGGTTGGCGATGTTGAGGATCCTAGACCTCCTAGCGGTTGGGCTCTTGTGAGGAGCGAGCTTGTGGGGATATGTGGCACTGATAAGGCTTTCTATCTGGGTAGGTATAGGCTTTTTAAAACCCCGTTGATCCCTGGTCATGAGGTTGTTGGGAGGGTTGCTGAGGGTCCAGAGGATCTTGTTAATGTAAGGGTTTCTTGCGAGATAAACTTCCCTTGCTGGCTATGTGAATACTGTAGATCTGGGCTCTATACACACTGTCCTAGTAAGAAAACACTTGGAATAGATTTCGATGGAGGCATGGCTAGTTACTTCATAGCACCTGTAGAAGCTCTACACATATTCAGAGGATCCCCAGAGAGGGGTATATTCGTGGAGCCTCTAGCAGCAATTCTCAGGGCCCTCAGCATCAGACCTCCTAAGCCCGGGTACAGAGTGGCTGTAATAGGGACCGGGAATATCGCTTGGCTGGCTGTGCAGGTCTTTAAGAAGCTCTACAGCTTCTCCGTAGATGTTATTGCGAGAGAGAATAGCTCCAAGGCCGATGAGTTCAGAGGGATAGCTGATAGCATAATCTATAGAGGGGAGGTTAAGGAGAATCAGTACAACTATATATTCGAGGCATCAGGAGACCCCGGAGCACTTAACCTAGCCATAAGGATAGCTAGGCCTATGGGCACTATATATCTAAAATCAACCCCAGGATCTTCCTCAGACATAGCCATGACACCAGCTGTCGTCAAAGAGCTCCAGATCATAGGCTCCAGATGCGGAACCTTCAGAGAATTCAGGGAAGCAATAAGAATCCTTGAGGCAGGCCTAATAGAAACGAGAATCGAAAAGATATACGATATAGAAGATGCAGCAGAAGCATTCGAAAAATCCCTCGAGCCATGCATATTCAAGGTAGCTATAAAACCGTGATCCACCTCCAACACTAGAGAAACTTTCTCCTTCGTTTATCCAGTGTATTATATAGATATGGAACCGATTATAAGCGAGGATAGAGAGAAGGTGGGATAGAGAGACATAAATATATTTTTATAATAATATTGACTGACCTCCTCTCCCGCCCTCAGGTCTTCATTGATCTTTTTATCATCATCCCTTTCAGACGGATCATCTGTCCCCCCTATCTATTCGGGGATACATCAGTCATCCGAGAGGCAGAGGGGATGGTCAGAGATCCCCAGATATGCCTAGGATCTTTAATGCCCTCTTCCTTATATTTAGCTTCCTAATGGTGTCTCTATCTGCTTCAAAACCGCGGTTGGGGCATCTAGGTCTTCTATATTCTGTCTTCTCCAAGTCCTTGGAATCGCATTTTGGGACACGTTGATGACGTCCCATTAGGATCGACCTTCACATAAGGAACCCCATGTTTCTCAGCCTGCCAATCGATCCACTTCCCTATTCTCCTATACCCTATGATGAGTTTTCCTGTGATCTTTGGGCAGTTCCCTAAGCGATTCTATGAGTCCTCTGAGATCCTCCCTGGTAACTGCGTGTCCAAGCTTCTTGGCAAGCCTCACGATCTTCAGCGATACCTTCCTAGCCCAGTCCCCAAGGATATCCCTAGCCTTCCTATGATAGGATCTTATTCTTCTCAAGACACCCTTCTCCTCCCCCAAACTTGGTATCTAGTGGATGAGTATTTCTTGAAGGCCTTTGGCAAGGAGTTTCCATCATGGGTCCTATCAACAACAATATCCCTAGGCTGGTAAGGCTTAGCTTGGACCGAACCACTCTCCCAGCTCTCCGTATAGAGCATTGTGAACCTCTCCAATGCTCCTCAGATTTAGGCTCAGAACCCTGTTTATTGCATAGTTGAGAGCTATATTATATCTCCTGAGGAGCTCTATGGCCCCAGGCTCGGGACTAACCCTTATATCAATCGAGATGGTTAGCAACCCCCATCGCCAGA
>JAVVGE010000066.1:0-13143 GCA_032249255.1 Desulfurococcales archaeon
TCATGTCATATATAACGACTTTGTATCCAAGGATCTTAGCTATCTTCGCCACGGCCCTCGTTACCTCGTTATCCCCTACCAGGAGGAGCTGGGGCCTTGGATACACAGGCTCTATATAGATATCGACTTCGCCTCCACATGGTGTGCCCACCTCTATAACATCCTCACCAATCTTTCTAAGCTCATCTCCTTTCATAATGAGTCTAACAATTTTAGGTGTCCCCTTTTCAAGTGCTTCTAGAGCTGCTGTGAGGACAGCGTTCTCGCTACACCAGCCACCTAGCCATCCTATTACTCTCCCGTCTGGTAGTACAATGGCTTTCGCACCTACTTTGGCAGCAGAGGATCCCTGCGATCTTATCACCATCACGGCTGCAAACTCCTTCTCCTGATCTATAAGTTCTCTAGCGGTAATCACGAATTCGCGCATCTCCTCCTCAAACCTGATCACCGGGATCTTGGCATCAGGTCTATTAGAGGTGTCCATAGGCCTCACTAATGATATATTACTATAAAACCCTTATAAACTATCCTTATAACAATATAATAATGAGTAATTATGTGAATCCTCTGCTAATTTTTCCGGTGGGCTGTGATCAAGGTCTCGCGGCTGAGTAGCTGGGATCCTTCTCTAGCTCCTCCTGGTTTTATACCACTCTACCTTTCTATAAATTATTGCTAGTATCGCTGCCACAGAGATCAAGATCCAGTATAGAGGTAGTATTGGTATATATGGAAGTATATATTTCGCCTTCCTCGATCCACGGTGGTCAGCGACCACGAGGATCACTACTATGATTGGAATAAGTCCTTCAGCTATTATCATTGCAAACATAATAACATTAATATTTGTAGCAAGCGTGCCCTGAGGATCTTCCACCCCGTTCTGGACATAGCTTTGAGAGTTTAAGTGGATATCTCCCCTAGCTATGTATGATGATGTAGACACCATAGTTATGATCGACATTATTAAGGATGCTACCGCCACTATCGGGCTTATATAGCTTAATGACGCCCTTAGCCTCCTATCACTACTATGGAGAAGAATCCTTGAGAGGCATTCAAGATGACCTCTATACCACCTAATTCTCTGCTTTATATGGCTCGTAATACCCATGGGAGCAGCTTCCTCTACATATGAGTCTAGGAGACCTATTCTATAGCCCTTCTCGAATAGTGTTAGGGATAAGTAGGCATCCTCTGCAAGTTTCTCAGGGAAGCCTCCCACCTTCTCGAGGACTTTTCTCCATATGTACAGACCCTCCCCGCTCAAGGGGACGTGGAGCCCTGTTTTCTTGAGCGTGTTCAGTATGAGATCATACCATATGACTGTATCTATATATAGTAACTTCCCAAGGATATTATCGCTGTACCTATATACTCTCATGCCGATAGCGCCATAGTTTCTAGAGATCATGAGTCTCACAGCATTCAAGACCTGGTTCTCGTCGAAAGTGTCGTCAGCATCATAGACAGCGATGATCTCTCCCCTAAGGAATCTCAGGACCGAGTTGAGAGCTCTCGCCTTAGAGCTCCTCCTGCCTCTGAGGATATAGATGCTGGATTTAATGCCTCTTTTCGATAGATACTTGAGAGCTGCTCTAGCCCCTCTAAGTGTCTCTGAGTCTGACTCTTCAACAACCAGCAAAACTTCGAGTAGATCCTTGGGATAGCTTTGTCTTGATATACTGGTAACTGTTCTCATAATAGAGCTGGGCTTCTCGAGATATAGAGGAACCACGATAGATACCGTAGGCAGCTCATGGTTAGATATTTCTTTGGGCACTGACTTAGAACCAGGCTTCTCATACCCCTTTCTATCCCTACCAATGCCATACATAGCAACCCATATTATGGCGTTTATGCCTAGATAGGCTGTTATAAGCATCATATCTGGAACCATAAAACATTACCATAGATGGTGTTATGAGGAACAATATATATTTTGATCCCATTGGTGCGGTAAGAATTAATGCGTGATCTTGGTTACTTAAAGTCTTTACTATGCCCTCCGTTTCTATGAGATCACAACTATATCTCCACAGAGGCATTTTTATAGCGATACAGATATACCTTACTCGTTTCTAATACCACTTAGAGAATAAGATTGTGTGCCCCATGAATGGCTATGAGAGGGTTGGTGCTATAATCTTAGCAGCTGGTGAGTCGAGGAGAATGGGGTTTCCTAAGCAGCTTCTAGAAATCTGTGGTGAGAGGATTATAAGGATTATTGTTAAGAAGACCCTCAGCATAGGCTTCGGAGACGTAGTCGTGGTGCTGGGTCACATGGCAAGCGACGTGGCTAGATATATTAGCGACCTACGCGGCATCAAGATCGTTATTAACGCCAGATATAGAGAGGGGATGAGCGCCAGCCTGGTAGAGGGTGTTAAGAGCCTTGTAAGGGGTTTAGACGCTTTTGAAGTAATTCTAGGGGATCAACCGCTTGTCTCTACAGACACTATGAGGAGAATTATAGATGTGTACTATGAAAAGGGGGGTGAGCCTCTAATGGTTATCCCGACATATATGGGATCTAGAGGAAATCCCGTGCTCATATCTTCGAGACTCATACCCGATATCATGATGCTGCGGGGTAACGTGGGGGCCAGGGCTCTTATGGAGAGATATAGGGATCGGATCTCATATGTGGAAGTTCCAGACCCCGGGGTTATTCTCGACATAGATACTAAGGAGGATCTCGAAAAGGCTGTGAAGCTTGTGGGATGTGCGTAGGGGAAAATCCTCGGGCGAGGATCTTTAAGGATAAAAGGAGCGACACGCCTATATATAATAGGGTTTAGAATTGTCTATAAGGCTTGAGAGAGGTCCGGACGAGTATACATGGATCATACCTAAAGGAGCTAGACCTGGCATGAGAACCGATGTAGTGGTGTTTGGCGACGAGTTTCTCATCAAGAAGATGAAGGAGGATATCACCCTGATCCAGGGGGCTAATGTGGCAACCCTTCCAGGGGTAGTTGGGAAGGTATATATAATGCCCGATGGTCACCAGGGCTATGGCTTCCCAATCGGGGGAGTAGCAGCCTTTGATGTAAACGAAGGGATAATATCTCCTGGGGGTGTTGGATATGATATCAATTGTCTAGCGCCAGATACAAAGGTTTTAGATGAGTATGGCGCTTGGAGGTATATAAAGGATCTTAGGATAGGTAACAGGGTTCTAGTAAATGATGGGAGGGCTAGAGGGGGGGATGTTATCTATTGGTTCTATAGACCTGAGAACAGGATCTACGTTATAAAGACACGATCAGGACTTGTGATCAGAGCGACAGATGATCACCCGATTCTAACCAATAGAGGTATGATCCTTGCGAAGAATTTGAAGAAGGGTGACAGGGTTGCTACATACCCATTTGAGGGGGTTAGATATGAGGAGCCTCCTAAGAAGCTCCTACTCGATGAGAGCGACTTCAGTCCGGGCATTTCGAGAGAACTCAGGAAAAGAGGTCTCCTACCCCTATACACAGATAATCCGAAGCTGCCGTTAATCCTAAAACTCTTGGGCTACTTTACTGGGGACGGGGCGTTTGATGGCAAGAAAACATGCTTCTATGGAGGTCCTGAGGGATTAGAAGAAATAGCTATGGATATAAAGAGACTTGGGTATACCCCTACCCGCATCATTAATAGAAAAAGAGTTGTAGCCATTAATGGTAAGAGGGTTGTCGGTGTTGAAAATGGCATATGTGTTTCTGCTAGGAGCTTTAGACTCCTCCTCGAGAAGCTAGGTGCTCCAGTAGGAAATAGGATCAAAGCCCCGTTTATAGTGCCGGAGTGGATAATGGAACTGCCTGCATGGATGAAGAGGCTATATGTAGCGGCATATTTCGGTGCTAAGATGTTCAAGCCCCAGACTATTAATGGATATAGCTTTAAGCAGCCCTTTGTATCGATCAAGAAGGTTAAAGAGCTAGAGAATATCGCTATGGAGTTCTTAAGGGGTATTGCTGAGATCTTGAAGGAACTGGGTATAGAGATTCTCAGCATAGATAGGGAGGATCTTGGTGATAGAGTTAGGCTTAAGCTCAGGATCTCCTCTAAACCAGAGGTATTGATCAAGCTGTGGTCTAGAGTAGGATATATCTATAACCCTACCAGGCATAGGGCTGGGTTGGCCGCGGTTTCATGGCTCAGGTGGAAAATGAGGGTGTTCAGTGATAGATCGAAAGATACCGAGATCGCTTTGGCTAGTCATAGAATAGGCATCAGCCCCTCAGGATCTATAGCGTTACTCAGCGGGGGCATCTACCGGGGCAATAGAAGGCTTCTAGAAAGAAGCACGTACAATGATCTAGATGAGGTAAGGGTACCGAAGAACTTCCCGAGGTTCGAGGAGTGGTATAGAGAGAATATAAGCAATGATATTGTGTGGGATGTAATTGAAGAGATCTTGGCTGAGAGTTACAACGGCCATGTATATGATATAACGGTTAACGACGAGGCCCATAACTTCGTAGCCAACGGATTCGTAGTATCTAATTGCGGTGTTAGGCTGATGAGGACAAATCTGATGGAGAAGAATGTGAGGCCGAAGCTGAAGGAGCTGGTGGACACACTGTTTGAGAACATTCCAAGCGGTGTTGGGGCTGAGGGGAAGATTCGTGTAGGTGTTCAGGATATCAATGAGATCCTGGGGACAGGGGTTGATTGGGCTATTCGGAAAGGCTTTGGATGGGCTGATGATAAGTATCACATAGAGTCCAGAGGATTCATTGACTGGGCTAACCCGGATAAGGTGTCTAAAACTGCTAAGGATAGGGGGAAGGAGCAGCTTGGAACTCTGGGTGCTGGGAACCACTTCCTCGAGGTCCAGGTTGTTGATAAGATCTACGATCCCGCTATTGCTAAGAAACTGGGTATAGAGGAGGAGGGGCAGGTCGTTGTTATGGCCCACTGCGGATCTAGAGGGCTTGGGCACCAGGTTGCGAGCGACTATCTAATGATCATGGAGAGGGCTATGAGGAAATACGGTGTTAACCCGCCCGATAGGGAGCTTGCTTCTGTACCCTTCAATACTAAGGAGGCCCAGGACTATTTCCAGGCTATGGGGGCCGCTGCTAACTTCGCCTTCACTAATAGACAGTTAATAACCCACTGGGTTAGGGAGAGCTTTAGACAGGTCTTCCATGTGGACCCGGATAAGCTGGATCTGCAGATAATATACGATGTAGCCCATAACATAGCAAAGATAGAGGAGTACGAGATCGAGGGTAAGAGAAGAAAGGTAGTAGTTCATAGAAAGGGAGCGACAAGGGCATTCCCACCAGGACATCCAGAGATACCTAGGGAGCATCAAGAAACAGGACAGGTAGTGCTGATACCAGGTAGCATGGGATCAGGAAGCTTCGTGATGGTAGGTATACCTGAGAGCATAAGAACATTCTACTCAGCCCCACACGGCGCTGGGAGGTGGATGAGCAGGGCCGGAGCGGTAAGGAGCTATCCAGCGAACCAAGTTATAAACGAGCTAAGCAAGAGAGGGATATACGTCAGGGCAGTAGACGCCAGAATAGTATCTGAAGAGGCTCCAGGTGCATATAAAGACGTAGATAAAGTAGCTCTAGTAGCAGATAGGGTCAAGATAGCAAAGCTGGTTGCTAGGCTAAGACCCATAGGTGTTGCAAAGGGATAAATTGATCACTACCCCCATATTTCATCATCGGCTTCGCAACCCACACCTACTCTTCCTTCCACTTTTTCCTTTCAATTCTATAGTAGATCACCATGATCTCTGCTTTTGTTTTTGATCTCCTCGATACTATGATCCATAGTTCTGTTGGATAGATATTGTTTATTTTTCTTTTCCCCGTAGCTATATATGGTTTTTTCGTTTTCTTATTTGATTTTCTATTGTTTTTTCAACTTCTACTAGTGCTTTTGCCGTTTGTGGGATTGTTATTCTTGGGTTTTTATTACATGTCTAGGATCTTCTTCTTATCAGCTATCTCTCTAGCTATTACCTCTATAAAGCGGTCTTGGCAGTCATGCTAGGCTTTGCTGTTAAGATCGCTATCCTGTTTCCCGGCTTTGCTTTCTTGCTGACGGGCCTTTTAGTAAGAAGTGCTTGTGGATACTAGTGTGAATGCATAGCTGACCATGCTCCCTCATATGTTCAGGTGTTTTGTGGTTATGTTTCTAGGGATCTTCCGTGGATCTCTTGATCTCCTGAGGATCTTCTCTACCATCTTCCAGAAAGATCTGGGAGATCTTCCTTGAATCTTTCAGGTCAATACTAAAAGGTAAAACCAAACAGCTAGAATGAGGGGCTTCATCCTTCTTCACGATATTAGAATGCTTAGTATTGTTTATTATTAATTAATGTCTAGAGTGGAGGTTTAGGGGCGAACGAGGTCTAGGGATAATGGCTAGGAAAAGAAAGAGGAAAAGCGAAAAGAAGTGGGTATGAGTTGTCAAGCCAGGAGATAGGATCTTTGTTAGTAGAACCACTGTTCGCCCTCAAAGAAGTTATCTAAGAGAGAATTCAGGGCATTAGAAGAGATCGTGAATATATACCAAAGATGCTTGGAGATGTGCTTCCCCACACATCTAGGAATATTATCGAGAATTGCTATAGGCTTGAGAATGGGAAGTATCGAGAGCTAAGGAATATCTATCCAAATATCCCATCCCACTATGTTCACAGAGTATGCCAGGATGCTGTTGAAAGAGTATCCTCTCTAAGGAGGAACAAGGCTAGACAATATGCTGAAGAGATCTTCGATGAGGACGCACTGAGGATGAGAGGAGTAATAGTTATTGAGAGAATATCTGGAGACGATATAAGGGCTATGATCGCTAGGTATAGGGATAGGCAGCTGAGGCATAGAATATATCAGAGTGCTTTGAAGAGAGAGCCCAACACAATAATAGACCAATAATAGACAAGGTAATATGGTATGCCACTACTTATGGTAGATCCTAGGAACACCTCGAAGACATGCCCAATACACAAGGCGTTGATAAAATATGGGGAGGATAGGAGAGGGATCTATAGCAAGGGAAGCGAGAAGTGGCATAGAGAGGTAGTAGCCTTGATCAGCCTCTATATGAGGGCAATGCCCAGAAGGGCTTCTGGGTTTCAAGTATAGATGGGGGCCCGGTGCCGCTGGGCTCCACAGCCACCATTGAAACTACAGGGGTGTCCAAAACCATGTGGGGGAGGTGGAAGCCCCCGATGCCACAGGGGTCAAAACCTGTGGATCAAGAAGCACAGTAATCCCAAACAAAGGAAAATAGTGATAATCAACGACCATCAGGGGACAAGCGGCTCCACAGATAGATTCTCTACTAAACCTTATAGATCTATATGAAACCCAAAACAGTTTCAGAACGGCTTCCATCAGTATTACCTAGTTAGGATAGGATTAGGATCTCTAAATATATTCTCTACGAATCTGCAAGAGAGACTTAGCGGGTAATACAATGCCTTTTTACCTCTCAATGCTTTGTAAATGGTATTTATATAAAATACTTTGTAGAGATCTTTTAGGTAGAGGGAGGGTTTGGTGAAAGTATTAGGGTGATCTTTTGAAGCTATATACACATATAATAGGCGGGTTTTCACTAGCATCATTGGCAAATCTATTGGTTGGTCCTAATCCCTGGATCCTCTCCTATATATTTATATTATTATTTTTAGTCAATTTGATGATAGATATAGGTCACTCTAGACATGTAGATGGTAGGATCTTGAGAAGCCCATATACCCACGAAGTTCTTAGCTGCATGGCATTATCAGCTATTACTGGCTATATACTATGGCTAGCTATCGGGAATGTATACGAGGCTCCACTGGATCTATCTATATATGCATCCCTATTAATTGCGGCTTCACACCTTGCAGGCGATATAGTAACAAGAGGGGGTATATATATCTATATCGGCAGAACATTATACAGAGTATCTATCTCAAACTTAAGCTATAGAGATCCCATACTAAACACTCTATTCATAGTCGTGCAATTGGCACCTCTAATATTAAATATCTTTATAATACATAGCAACCCAACGGGAACCCTTACCCATAACTTATTAGATAAAGCTCTAGCAATGTACTCTCAATTCTATAAGTAGATTCCCCCCATATATAAATCAAGCACCTATAGGTAACTAGGTATTTAAGTCCGTGGTGGTCTTCTGACCTCCTCTCCTGCCCTCAGGTCTTCATTGATCTTTTGATCATCACCCCTTTCAGGCGGATCACTAGTTCCCCCATCTATTCGGGCTTACATCTGTCATCTAAGGGGCAGAGGGGGTGGTCAGAGATCCCCAGATATTCCCAGAATTTTCAACACCACTTTCCTTATGTTATCGGCTTCGAATCCGCACTTGGAGCATCTCAGCTTCCTGTAATCAGTCTCCTCTAATCCCTTAGAATCGCATTTCGAAGACTTGGATGATGTCCCCTTCGGGTTTACTATTGCTAGTGACATACCATGTTTCTTAGCCTGCCAACCGACTCACTTTCCTATTCTCTTGTAGCCCATTATGATTAGCTTTGTCCTGTGATCCTTGTTCTTGATCCTCCTCAATGTGTTTATCAGTCCTTTGAGATCCTCCCTAGCAACTGCATATCAAAGCCCTTAGCCGGCATCACGATCTTCGGCGATGATTTCCTAGCCCAGTCCTCCAATATATTTTTAGTCTTTCTATGATAGGATCTTATTTTATTCAGGATCCCTTTCTTCCTCTAAGCAGGATATCTGGTGGATGAGTATTTCTTCTAGAGATCCTCTGCAAGTTTCTTCCATATATGAGCCATATTAATCCCGGTATCCTTCTCCTCATTGATCACGTGATCTCCATAGACTATCTTCTTCTCATTAACATCATCTGCAACAACATCCCTGGGCTGGTAAGGCTCTGGCTTAGGGATCTTCTTAGATATCCATAGCATCATCTTACCCTCTCTATATACTAGCCTTGCCTCCCCATTTCGTAATCATCATATCTCCTATCCTTACCCATGATCTCCCCGTAGCCATCTTTGACCCTGTATCCCGAGCTTTGGTATAGTAGCATGCTCAGCTTCCTAACCCTAGGCCTCCTCCACCTCCTAGGATTGTTCCTCCAAGTCATTGCATTAGCGAGGGCATCTCTATAGCAATCAATAGTAGTCCTAGGTGAAAGTCCAAACCATTCTTTGAGTTCTCTATATAGAGGTGATGGACATCCTTAATGCTTCTCAAATTTTTGGCCCAGGATCCTGTTTATAGCATAGTTAAGAGCTGTATTGTATCTCCTGAAGAGCTCTATGGCCCAGGCTCGGGACTAACCCTCATATCAATCGAGATGGTTAGCACCCCTCATCATCAGAAGCCATAGAGCCTCTCCAATAAACAGAGACAAAAAGCTAATAAACCCACAAAGGGTGAAGCCTTCGGTTTGTAGCATCCTGATGGCTATCTGTTATAGAGATAAAGGTATGGGGACGGGTGGTTAGGGCTTGGTTATTGTTTTGAGATAGTTTTCTATTTGTTCATATGTCTTTGTGAGGTATGTTCCATATGTTTGTTTGGCTATTTCTATGGCTTTTCTTAGTTGGTCGTGTTTGAGTGCTCCTATCCCGCTCTTCTGCATGCCTGTTATAGCTCCGTCTTCTGAGAAGGCTATGGTTATTAGGGCATCTGCTACTATTTCTTCTTCTATCGATGGATCTGCTACTAAGTAGTCGCCTATTTTGGCTATTGTTGCTGTAAGCACTTTTTTCCTTAGGGGGATCGGCTCCGGGTTTGATCTATCCAGTGTTATCTCCCCTTTCTCCTGATCCGCTTGGGCCCTGGGTATCTTGGCCGTTGCGAGAGATGCTAGAGTGGCTATTGACGATGCGTCCACCAGGTTACCATCATGATCTATGACGTATATATCTATAAATATGTTCCACACTTTCCTACCTGGGATAATGGCCAGCTTCTCGAGCTCTATTGCCCTCACATCTCTGAGAGACCTATCTATAACCCTTGCAAGCTCTATTGCCCTCACATCCGGGGGCCCTGGCTCGAAGGTCGGTGATGCGAGTGGCACGAACTCGGCGCTCACTATTAGATTGCCCATGCCGGGAGTATCTGGGAATGGGGATCCTATCTCGGCCTTTACACCAGCTATAACTTGTGTCAAGCCTAGCCTAACATGGGCAGATCCGTTGGCATTCGGTATAACGCCTATGGATATCTCGATACCCCTCACATCGCTCGGGGATCTTCCATCTATTCTCGTTGATTTAGAGAGTAGATTCAGGATCGCGTTCCTCTTCAGAGCCGGTATGACTGGTATATCAACCGGGGTTATTGACATACTCCCACCTACTCTATTGCCGATGAGTATCTCTTTCTGAGAGCCTCCTTCTGAGCCTCATAAACGATCTTAGCTCCCTTGGCCCCGAGCTCTATAGCCCTCCAGAGCTCCTCCTCGCTCAGAACACCATTCAACTGGATCAGTGTTATCTGCTCGAGACTTGGCATGAAGGCCATCGGTATATCAGCCTCACCATACATATCCTCCTCCTCGTTTATATCAAGGACTAGGGTGCCCTCGACCTTCCCCACAGCTATCCCGGCAACGAGATCCCTCATTGGTATCCCAGCATCCGCGAGGGCCAGGGAGGCAGCTGTTATCCCAGCCGTCCTGGTACCCCCGTCGGCGTTCAGAACCTCTATGAATATATCTATAGCTGTTCTCGGGAAGGCCTCGGTTATAACAGCTGGCTCTAGAGCCTCTCTAATAACCTTTGAGAGCTCTATCTCCCTCCTGCTAGGGGCTGGGTTCTTTCTCTCATGCGTTGAGAATGGGGCCATATGGTATCTACACCTTATCACAGCCCTATTGGGTAGAGCAATGCTTCTTGTACCGGGGTCTCGAGGGCCGTAGACTGCTGCGAGCACCTTTGTGGATCCATACTCGACAAGAGCAGATCCATTGGCGTTCTTGAGGACCCTTACCTCGAATCTGAGGGGCCTTATATCCTCAGGCCCCCTACCATCTATCCTCTTCCCATTCTCTATTAGCTTTCTCCTAGCCTCAGCCTTCTCCCCTGACAAGGCCTCTCCTCACCTTCTCAACTACTAGGTACTCCCTTATCTTCTCGGTTAGCCCCTGTATATATGGCGCGTTCTCTATAAGCTTTATAGCGTTTATAGCTATGGCCTCGTGATCGCCTGAGGGGCATCCCCTAATAAGTATCCTTCCATTGGCTGCTGGCACTATTTGACACTGGGTCTCTTTGGTAAGCATATCAATCATGCTCCTTTTCTTACCAATAACCCTTGGAACCCTCGTAGGAACAACCTCTATTATAACACCATCAACAATCCTCCCGAGATCCTTTCCCTTGAGGCTTAGCAGAGGATCCCTGGTCATATCAAACTTCTCTATCTTTGCTAAATAGATATCCCCCGGGGATACATAGTTTATCAAGGGCTCCTGGACCGGGCTATAGTGCTTGCTAACTATCTCAGATGCTGGTAGAACTCCCTTATATGGAGCCCTTATATCCAGTATAGCGCTCGTTATCCCAACCTCCTCTACAATCCCTATCACAATATCCTCCTCCTGTGGATTGTAGAACCCCTCTAGGGGCACTATCCTGATTGAGTTCTCCCCCCTCTCCTCAGCAACACCTATCACGGTGGAGTAGCATTTATCCCCTAAGCAATATGCATATGGATACCTATCAACATTAACACCCCCGGATGCCACGAGATCCCCTGGGAGCACTATCTCCCTGTGCTTAACATATATAGAGCCTCCATGCTGTGGAGATCCTCCAGACATCTCTACCTCACCTCCAGAACATCGATCTGAGCGGTTCCGTGTGTAAGCTTGGAAACCCTATCTATAACCTCGCCCTGGAGCCCTGCGGGAATAGCTAGCTCGATCTCTACGCCACCATCGCTTAGCCAGCTGCTCCTCCTAGCCTCACCCATCTTCACAACCTGGCTATGAGCCCTGCTAGCATATTCCCTCGGAATCCTTATCCTGAGCACTGCTATCGCCATCTTAATCGGTATTATCTTCGAGATAGCCTTAACGATCTCCACAGCCTGCTCCTCAACACCCTTGTTAATATCTATAGATACCCTGGCCTGCTCCATAGCAGCCTCTATCCTAGCGGGGGGAACGGGCTTCTTGGTAACAGGATCTATAGAGTTCCTAGCTATATAGGTTATAATCATCCTCCTCTTAGCCTCTATCATCCTCCTCCTCTGCTCAGTTGTGAGCTGTATCTCGCCCTTAACAAGGATCTCGTGCATAACCTTCGAAACATCCTGGGTCCCGAATACCTTCTCAATATCTACTGGAGAAGCTTTCAACCCCTTCCTAGCATCTCTATATATGAAATCCCCGTGCACAACCTCTGAGATTGGTATCTTCTTACCCTCTCTATACTCCACCACCTTATCAGGGTTAGCAAGTATCTCGAATCTCTTGCCATCCTTTTCAAACCTTACTATGATATACTCATGGCTCAAGGGGAGACCCCTAGCTTCGAGAGATAACCAGCTATCTCATTCTCACCCATCTTCCTGAAAACCTTCTCACTCTCAACTATGTAGCCTATCTCGAGCCTATCAGATGCGAGAGGCTGCTCTGAGGAGCTCTTAAGAGCTCTTAGCCCGAGTAGTACTAGGTCCTCTAGAGAGAGATCCTTCTTATAGTTCTTCTCGAGATACTCGTGAACAACCTGCTCCCCTGAACCCACTGCCACAGCGAAATACTGGAAGTAGAGACCATTAGGCTCTGTTCTGTAGACGTGGATCCCCCTTCTATCCCCTCCAACGAATATTAGTGAGACTCCGAAGGGCCTTACACCCCCTTGCTGTGTGAATATCTGCTTGAGATCCCCTATGGTCCTCACAAGCGACTCTAGATCTATTGGCTCGTCGTATAGGAATCTATGGTTAGCCGCAACCCTCCTAGCATAGTCTATCAAGACCCTCCCATCAGCCCCGAGCCCGGCGAAGGAAGCACCGACGTGGGTGTCTACGATAAATATCTTCTCAAGAGCCCTTAGATCCATTAGGCTGAACTGCTGCCTCTTCTCAGAAATCAGAACCCCTGAATCCTTGCCCCTCAGCCCAATAACAGTCCAACCCTGCCTAACAGCTACAGAGGCATACTCAA
>JAVVGE010000067.1:0-13065 GCA_032249255.1 Desulfurococcales archaeon
TGGACATAAGGCATGGAGATAAGATAATCAAAGCAAGATACCCAGGCTACTTAAGTGCAAAGCCAGGCGAGAGGATCTATATAAGTTTTCAGAAGGAGCATCTACACATATTTAGCAAGGAAACAGGCTTAGCAATAATATAAATATATACTCACTCTCTTTCAATTCTATAGTAGATCATCTGCATGAGGGCCCTGCTCAGAAAGGCTTCGGGATTTCAAGTCTAGATGGGAGCCTCTTTCTGCTGGGCTCCACAGCTACCAGCGAGTCCATAGAGATCTCAAGATCCCTGTGGGGGAGGTGGAAGCCCCCGATGCCGCAGGATCAAAACCCTGTGGATCAAGAGGCAAAACAGTCCAAAAAAAAAAAGAATATCAGCGATAATCAACAGCCATCGGGGGACAAGCAGTTGAAGCTGCTCTCTATTCTTGTAGAGCTTCAGCTCCATCCTTGAGTAATGTCTGTAGGCAGGGTGGTATGGTGAGGGGAAAAGATCTGAAATGGGCGGGTCTTTTTCTCTTGATTTCGTCTTTGGATCATTTTTATGATTGTTGCTCCCTATACAGTCTGCTTTGTTTTCATGGTGGCTCTTTGCTCTCTTCTTGGCTCTCAAGCTTATAATGCTCTACTCCCTAACTATATTGGATAATGAGGTGATGTCCTGGTGTGCTTTGTATATAGAATCTCTTGGAATGCAATAATCCTCAGGTCCCTCGAGGCCGGGGCTATATGTGAATGCCCTATTTACAGGGGCAGCGGGGTTCTAAGTATGGATGGGAGCCTCTTTCTACAGGGCTTTACAGCTCTTCCGAGAAGCCTCTCGAGGTGAGATGCCCTGGATTAGAGTGGGGGGTCTTAGATGACAACGGATCAAAATCCTGGGGAGGAGGGATCAGAGCGAGGTCTTGGAGGAGATCGTGGGGGGGTATCAATGCCCGTTGAGAGGGGGGACTATGGCTCGGGTATTGAGGGCTTTCTCTCTGGACCCTATTTCGAAGATCTTAGGGTGGGTCTTAGATATAGAAACCCGGTTGGCAGGACTATAACGGATGTTGATAACATATGGTTCTCTCTCCTAACTAATAATGTGAACCCTATACACTTCGATAAAGGCTATGTCGAGAAAAACTACCCTGGAGAACCTTTCAAGGGGAGGCTCGTTGTCAACGGCATCCTGACACTGGGGGTTGCGATAGGACTCACAACACACCTATCATCCAGAGGATTCATGCTGGGAATAGAGAATGTGAAATTCCACAGACCAGTATTCGCAGGAGACACGATCTACGCCGAAGCAGAGGTGCTTGAGGCAAGAGAATCGAGAAGCAGAGAAGGGTTCGGGATCGTAAGGATAAAGACAAGAGCATACAACCAGAACAACGAGCTCGTGCTAGAATGCGAGAGAGTCATAATGGTTCCCAAGAGAGGGCATGGATGGGGATAGAATTGCCTAGGAGGAGCATGCTATTTGTTCCTGGGATAGATGAGAGGAAGATCAGGAAGTCAGCCGAGCTCGCGGCGGACAGCGTGATCCTGGATCTAGAGGACTCGGTCCCCCCAGGCGATAAGGAGAGGGCCAGGGAGCTCATCTCGAAACTCCTACCAGAGCTCGAGTGGAGGAGAGAGCTCTGTGTCAGGATAAACACTCTCTACTCTATCGACGGGATCCTCGATATCGTGCATGTCTCTAAATGGGATAAGGTCACATGCATAGTAATCCCAAAGGCAGAGGGGGATCTAGGCTTCATATATAAAGCGACGGGGAGAAACATAGTCCCACTCATAGAAACAGCCAGAGGGTTCTCGAGGATAGAGGATATAGCGAGATCCGAGGGGGTGGTTGCTATAACCTGGGGCCCTGCAGACCTAGCCCTCAGCGTAGGAGGCGAGGTAAGTGCCTACGAGAATAACATATATATAAGGAGCCTCATAGCGATCACAGCATCCGCATATGGTATAGATGCCATAGACAAGGTCTACTTCAAGATCGAAGATCTTGAGGGCTTTAGAAGAGACGCCCTAGAGGCTAAAAAACTGGGCTATGTGGGTAAGACCGTTATACATCCAACCCAGATCGAGATCTCAAACGAGATCTTCACGCCATCAAGGGAGGAAATCGAGTGGGCCAGAAAAGTAATTGAGCTCTTCGAGCAAGCATCCAGAATGGGCAAGGGAGCCACAAGAATGGGGGGTCAGATGATAGACGCTGTCCACTATAGAATAGCTAGGAAAATACTTGAGAGAGTCCCAGAAGATCTAAAGAGATAGCTAAACCCATTAGAATCATGAGTAATCCATTTAATGAATGATACAGCATCCTCATAAGTAATATATACATCACATAGACAAACCCAGAGTAAAAGCTTTAATACAACGAGACCTAGTTATTAAATATTAGCAAACTTCTATCTCTAACGACGAGTCATAGATATTGTTTTGAAAGCCGGTGTTTGACGCTTCTGCAGAACCAATCTAGCAAGCTTCATAGTCTTAATAAAAAACCTTGAGATATATCAAAGCATAATAAGGATTCTGAGTTCGTCGCTAAAGACACCTAATTAGGGCTATGAAATCTCCAGATTCAAGAACTCTAGTAATATCTATTAGAAACTAATTTTTAAGAATCCTGGGAAACAATAACTAAATCTCGAACAAAACATCGAAGAAGAGCTTTAGACGTATGCCAAGAGCTCTCTTAGCATTGGGGTAGGAGGGTATTCGCCAAAATTGTAGTAAGAGTTTTAGAGCACAGACAGTTGACGAAAATGCTTTCTATGGCCTCATCGCTAACGCGTTTCACTAGCTCCTTAACGCTTCAGAGTAGTTTTTGTAGTGGTATTACCGATGATCCCATGGGGTTTCACTAGCTCCTTAACGCTTCTGATCCCCTTACTGCTTAGCCATCCTCTAATACTCTCCTTATTAGCTTCGACCTCCTCTCCTGAATAGAGCCTTATAAGGTCAGCTATGTTTTCCTCAACACCTCTCTTTTTACCGTGAATAACTTAGGATTAATATACCCCTTTTACTGCCTCTCTCGATGGTAAAGCGCCAACATCCTTCGTCACACGGTTCTTGCTCAATAATTCTAAAACCTCTCGAAGCTAGTAACTCGAGAATCCATCAATGTCATCTACATGCTCCCTGTCAATCACTATAAAGAATCTAAGTGTTTTCCTCTCTATATCGAATAGTGTAGCAAGAGAATCCACCACCTGTCGTCCACCTCTAACAGCTAGACCTGGGTTCACATGAATGTGCTCGTGATAAATTTAGCTGCAATACCTCGAGAATCTTTAGATCCTCCCCTCCATTACCGATAAAGACATATGCTAAGAGCTTTTGAGAAACAGAACCTCCTGTAGGGAGAAGTCTCACTCAACTACCCCTAAGAAGGGGCTTGCCCCCTGTTAGGCCGGATCCCAAACAATATATGTGGAAAATAATTTCTAATTAGGTGGGGAGGTGTGGGAAGAAATCCTGTATCTATTTCACAGGAGATCCTTTGTAAGGGTAAGAGGTTCACATTCGCCAAGCTAACTATAGATTTCGGAGATAAGAGAATTATGAGGGATCTTCTAGTCCACCCCGGCGCAGTTGTAATAATACCTATACTCATTAATGAGCACATAGTTATGCTAAGACAGTATAGACCAGGACCTCTAGACTGGGTGGTCGAGCTCCCCGCAGGAACTATAGAGACTGGTGAGGATCCCAGGAGCACGGCTGAGAGAGAGCTTCTAGAAGAAACTGGATATAGAGCTGGGGAGCTTAGGGAATTATTTAAAATGTACAGCTCTCCCGGCGTTTCAAGCGAGGTTCTACATGTTTTCTTAGCTAAACAACTCACATACGAGGGATCTTCGCATCAAGAGGATGAGGCTATAGAGGTGATCAAGATAAGTATTGAGGAAGCGATCAAGATGATAAGAAGCGGAGAGATAGTAGATGGAAAGACAATAGCATCCTTACTTTACTATGTAACTTTCTTTACGGCTAGCAACAAGAGCTATGAAAAGGATATGTAGCTTTATAACACCTTCCCCGCTCTAAAGGGCGAGGCTTGCCCTGTTGTCATTAAATAAAAGGGCAGCCCCCACTCCTCAAGGCAGGTTTTAAGGGTTCTATGCTATATTCTATAGGACGAGACCTTCAGCTGTAATATTATGATAGATCTAGTTGGTCCCGCCCTATACGGATCTTATAGGTTCTCTATAAATTTAATTATAAGGGGATTTGATGAGTATAGGCTGGGATCTCTATGGAAACTCCTACTCAGAGGCTGTGGACTTCTATAGATGATGTTTTTAGAGCTATACTGGATCACCCGTTTATTAGGGGGCTGATTAATGGGGATCTGAGTCTCGATGTTTTTAAATACTACGTGATCCAAGATGCCATATATCTGAGGGACTTTTCCAGGGCTCTGTCTAGGCTTGCATCCAGATCCCACGATGAGGATCTGATCTCCATGTTCTCGGATCACGCTAAAACCGCTATCGAGGTTGAGAAGAGTCTCCACAGATCATTCCTCTCGGAGTGGGGCTTAAGTGAGGAAGACATCCTTAGAACGCCTCCTTCACCAACTAACTATGCATACACCAGCCACCTATTGAGGACAGTCGCCGAGGAGAGCTATGAAGAGGCTATAGCTTCTGTCCTCCCATGTTACTGGATCTATTTAGAGGTGGGGAAGAATCTCGAGAAGAAGGGGTCTCCCAACCCTCTCTACAGGAGATGGATAGATACTTATTCCTCATCAACGTATGAAGGCATTGTGAGAATGGTTCTTAGTGCTGCGGATAGGATCTTATATGGAGTTAAGGATGATCTCTGGGCTAGGGTGGCTAGGAGCTTCAGAGTGAGTTCGGTCTATGAGTATCTCTTCTGGGACTCAGCATATAGGCTTGAGAAATGGGTCTTCAACCTTTAAAGAGCTTATATAAGATCTCATGCAATATATTCAATTATATAATAATATAATCGGGAGCTTCTTAACAAGTATTCAATATTCATGGACAATTTAAAATGATTCTTTATCTGTTTCTTATAGGTCTCCAAAGATTAATATATGAAGGCTTGGTTGCCTAGAGAAAGCCTCTCATCGATCCTCGTGATAGGGAGCGGAGGAATAAAGATAGCCGAAGCAGCGGAATTCGACTACTCGGGCTCACAAGCACTTAAAGCCATAAAGGAAGAAGGTATAAAGACTGTGCTTGTGAACCCAAACATAGCAACGATCCAGACGAGCTATGTATATGCTGACAGAATATACGCAGTCCCCATAACACCTGAATACGTGGAGAGGGTTATAGAGAGAGAAAGGCCCGACGGAATCATGATAGGCTTCGGAGGCCAGACAGCCCTGAGCGTTGGTGTAGCTCTCTGGAGAGAAGGTGTTCTACATAGATACAGTGTCAAGGTCCTCGGAACACCTATCAGCGGTATAGAGACAGCCCTTGAGAGGGGGCTCTTTAGAGAGGCTATGAGTAGGAATAACATCCCTGTTCCACCTAGCATGGCCTCGTCCTCCCCTGAAGAGGCTTTCGAGGCTGCTGAGAAGATCGGCTATCCTGTCATAGTCAGGGTTAGTTTTAACCTGGGTGGCGGAGGATCTTTCATTGCCTGGAAGAGGGAGGAGCTGAGGGAGAAGATCTACAGAGCGTTTGCACATACAGGCCTCGTAAAGACTGTCTTGGTTGAGAAGTATCTCCACCACTGGAAAGAGATCGAGTATGAGATCATGAGGGATAGGAAGGGTAACTCGGTATCTGTGGCATGTATGGAGAACATGGATCCCATGGGGATCCATACAGGAGATTCTATAGTGATAGCTCCGTGCCAGACCCTAACAAACAGGGAATATTATATAGGGAGGGATGCCTCGAAAAGGGTTGCAGATGTGATTGGTCTTATAGGTGAGTGTAATGTCCAGATAGCATTCGATCTATATAGTGAGAGGCATTACGTAATAGAGACGAATCCCAGGATGTCGAGATCTAGTGCTCTTGCGAGCAAGGCTACGGGCTATCCCCTAGCATATATAGCTGCGAAGCTTGCTATGGGATATACATTGGATGAGCTTATAAACAGAGTTACGCTTAGAACCTCAGCGCTCTTCGAGCCGAGTCTAGACTATATAGTTGTTAAGATCCCGAGATGGGATCTCGAGAAATTCGTGGGGTCTGAGCCTAGGCTTGGTAGCGAGATGATGAGTGTTGGAGAGGTCATGGCTATTGGGAGGACCGTGCATGAGGCCCTCCAGAAAGCATTCAGGATGCTAGATATAGGGGAGCCAGGGATAGTTGGGGGGACCCTCTATAATGAGGAAATGTCTCTGGGAGAGGTTCTAGAAGCTCTTGAGGGTAGAAAGCCCTACTGGCCTCTATGGGCTGCGAAGGCGTTTAAAATGGGTGTTGGTATCGACGAGATCCACAGGATCACTGGAGTTGACAGGTTTTTCCTAAGGGTTGTGAGGGATATTGTGGATCTCTATGAGGAGATTAGGAAGCGGGGGGCCGGTGCTCTTAAAGACCCAGCCCTGATCCAGGAGGCTAAGATCATGGGGTTCTCAGATGCTCAGATAGCTCGCGCCATAGGGGTAGATGAGGATCTTGTTAGAACGGCTAGGCTTAAGCTTGCCGGTCTTCCCTCGATCAAAAGGATAGACACCCTCGCAGCTGAGTGGCCAGCCCAGACTAACTATCTATATGCAACATATGGAGGCTATGAGGACGATGTTGGGTTTAGCAGAAGTAATAGAAAGATCCTCGTTATAGGCCCGGGAGGATTTAGAATAGGTGTTTCCGTAGAGTTTGACTGGGCCGCTGTTAGCTATTCCCTAGCAGCTAGGAGCATGGGTTATGAGGTCGCCATGATAAATTATAACCCCGAGACAGTTAGCACTGACTGGGATCTGAGTGATAAGTTATACTTTGAGGAGGTTAGTGTCGAGAGGATTCTAGATATATATGAGAAGGAGGGCTTCGAATATGTAGTCGTCTCTGTGGGGGGCCAGATCGGGAATAACATCGCCAAGAGACTCGAGGAGAGAGGGCTCAGAATAGCCGGTACCCCGGGCTGGAGTATAGATGTTGCAGAGGATAGGGCTAAATTCAGCTCCCTTCTAGACAAGCTCGGAATAGATCAGCCTCTGTGGTATAGGGCATCATCTGTGGAGGATGCCCTGAGGGCTGCTAGGGAGATAGGCTATCCAGTAATTGTTAGACCTAGCTATGTGCTGAGTGGAACATCTATGAGCATCGCATATAGCGATGAGGAGCTGAGGTCCTACCTAACTAGGGCTGTGAGGGTTTCAAGAGAGCATTCTGTAACTGTCAGCCAGTTCATAGCCGATGGTATCGAGGCTGAGATAGACGCGGTATCAGATGGTAAGGGTCATGTGGTTGGTATAGCTATCGAGCATATAGAGAGGGCTGGTGTTCACAGTGGAGACGCTATGATGGTGATCCCACCTAGGAGGCTTGGAAAGGATGCCTTGGAAAGAATGAAGGAGATCGCTCTGAGGCTCGCGAGAGAGCTCTCGATAAGAGGGCTATACAATATACAGTATATAATAAAGAATGGAAGGGTCTATGTGATAGAGCTTAACCTAAGAGCAAGCAGATCCATGCCCTTCTCAAGCAAGGCTAAGGGGATAAACCTAGCAGAGCTAGCTGCAAAAGCCACCCTGGGCTCCGGTCTAGAAATTGATGAAGAGTTCTGGGAGCCCCCAAGCAGATCATATGCTATTAAAACCCCGCAGTTTTCATGGGCAAGGATCAGGGAAGCATACCCATTCCTAGGACCTGAGATGAGGAGCACAGGCGAGGTTGCTTGTCTAGGAGAGAGCTATGAGGACGCATTGATAAAGTCATGGTTATCAGCAACACCTAATAAGATCCCTTCAAAAGGAATCCTGATCTATAGCTATGTTAAAGATCACCAGAAAGATCTGGGCGAGGCAGCGGAGATCCTTTCAAAATACTACACAATATACACATTAGAAGATGCAGAGATCCCGGGTGCTCATAGGAAAACCACACATAGCGAAGCAAGGGATATGATTATAAGGGGAGAAATAGATCTAGCAATAACAAACGGGTACACACCAGAGAAGGACTATAGAATAAGAAGAACAGTGGTCGATATGAACATACCTATAATCCTACACCAAGACACAGCCCTAGAAGTAGCAAAAAGCATTAAATGGCTCCTGAGCGGCGGTCTCACCTCAGTGAAGGAGATGAGAGAATATGAGAACCAAGAATCTAGAGATCAAACCCCCAACTATGTTTTCATATAAAAACACAATATTTAAATAAAAACTCTAAGACCAGTTCCCTGATCATACATATAATTAAATAGAACCATCGATCCTTACCCCTTAATAGAGATTGAAAACTCCGTATCGCTATTTTCTGATCTGCTACTAGCTGATCCCTCTAATCTAAATCACATGATCTCGAGAGATCTCCACCCCACATAGCTCTGAGAATCTCTATGGATCCATTAGAAAGAGCAAAACTCCGTAGAAAAGACTCACCCAGACCAAGAATTAAATTACCTCTTTACCTCTTATCAGCCCACGTTTCTAAACCGTCAGGATTATAGATGAAGCTAGATATCTATAGTTACAACCCGAAGCCTCGCCCCTTCAGGGCGGGGAGAGGTCAGATATAGGAGCTTGATGCTTATATAGAGAAATGGCGCCAGCTTAAATATGAGCCTTAACCATTAACTATGTGCGCAGAGTCCCTGGGGTGCTATGATGCTTAGAGCTCCCGAGACCGGAGCCCTTTATGAGGGCTATGCCCAGAAGGGCTTCGGGGTCCCAATCCTAGATGGGAGCCCAGTGCCGCTGGGCTCGATAGCCACCAATGAACCTATAGAGATCTTGGGATCTCTATGGGGGGTAGGGTCTCTCGATGGCCACAGGGTTTTGAACCCTGAATATCAGCTATAATCAATGATCGTTGGGGGGACAAGCGGAAACAGGGTCTCGGCAATAAGAAAGACTATCTGCTATGGGATTGAAAGATTTCAGATCTCTATGCTTTGTTGCCGATCTCCTTAGTCCTTTCTTTCTCGATTCTCAGGATTTTGCTGTATTTAGAGACCTTGGCTCCGAAGACTGTCTGCATTATTTTAGATATGTAGTTATCATCTGGCAGCGCTCTTGGGCTTCCCAGCTTGATAGCTATAGCCTGTTTTAGGGCCTCCTTGGTTGCCCAATCCTTCACCTCTCCCTTTATTATGGCTTCTGCGACTTTCATGGCTATATAGAATTTTGTGAGCCTCTTAGAGGTCTTCTCCTCCTCTGGAAAAGCTTTTGATAGTGCTTCCAGGATCCTGGGCATATCGTCTCTATCCTTGAAGCCGTAGTAGTATCTGAGCATCTCTACTCTGAAGATCTTGGATATTAATGCTGAGTCCGGCGGCGATCCTATGATCTGTATCAGCTTCTCCCTAAGATTGTCGCTATCCCCCTTTAATATTGCGTCGACAGCCTCTATGTATTTTCTCTCCCGCTCGAATATATCTAGAACATGCTTCGGCAGATCCTGTGCTATGCCCAGTCCATCTACTCCAACTATGTATAGAGCTATGAGATCCTTCTCATAGATGTCGGAGGGGTTCGCAGCCCCCCTAACAGGCTCGACTCCCTCTCTTTCATATCTATTCCTCAAGATCTTTATAACCTCCTCCCTGGTAAGCCCCTCACTAGATCTGGACATTATCTCTCCCCACATATCGACCAGGATCTTCAGTCTCTTCCTCTTCACATCCATAGATCATCAGCTCTCCTTCTCTATGAAATTATAGTGGAAAGCATTATTTATTTAACCCATTCTAACCCGATCCCCGCCATGTGTGTTGATTAGATAGAGATTTTATATATTCAGGCAAGTATCTCAGATAACGCGGCACATCAAGCTACCGCTTGTCCCCCTCCCCGAGATATGTCGAGGATTATCTCTAGCCCTACAAGCCTCTCGTTGCACAGCATCCACGCAGTCTTTTCTCTTTCTGGGAGGCTTATTATTAGCCATGGGATTGGCCATAGCCTCATACCCTCAATATCCTTTGTACTGGGTATGGGTGGGTAGCCTATATGGGTGTGATAGATCCCTACGATCTCGAGCCCCCTGCTTCTCGCATTGTTATAGGCTTCTATCACGTCCCTAGGATCTATTTCAAACTCATACCTACTGCCTAGAATATTTCCTGCAGATCTATGCTCTAGAACCTCGACATATAGCTCTCTAAAAACACCTATGAGCAAGCCGCAGGATTCCATTTCCATCAATGCATTATCAACTATAGATCTCAGCACGTCCTCCCTAATCACTATCTCCTCGTAGCACTTGAAAAAGCAGTCCTCACCTCTTGGGGAAGCTTCTCATACTCTATCTCCTCAGCACCCTCAACATCCTGCTCCCAGATCATCTCCTCACCCTCCTTCTCATACACATGCTTCCTCAGCTTCTCAATCACAATGAAGGTCTTCCCACCAGGAGATCTCCTGATCTCTAGAAGGTACCTCTCCCCCTTCCTATTAACCAAATACCTAGCCTCCTCATTCGTCTTTATCACAATATCCACCGACAATGTATTTCCTAAGGGCATTATAACTTTCAATTCTATAGTAGATCATCCACTTAAAAGGGCTAACGAGGCTAACAACCACGCCCATGCTCTTTCAGTTCTATAGTAGATCACCTCAGATGCCCCAAAGTCTTTGAAAGGATGTGCCTCAGGCCTTCAGTTCTATAGTAGATCATTTGGGGGGCTTTGTCTCTTTTGCCAGGCCTTCGTATATTGTTCAAGGTTTCCTGATGTAGTTTTGATCTAGGTGATGATCTTTGTGGTTGATGGGCTATATACTTAGTATTATAATACTATAATACCAAGGAATAATCCCATAATGATGGGCCGCATTGGAAAGATCTTCTGAGCAACGCTAGAGGCTCCTCAGGATCCTCTTTGATCCCCCAATTCCCCCCAAATTTTTTGGAGGAACTCCTCCTCCTGATCATATTCCCTCCTTTCTCTTATTCCTCATAGCTGTAGGTGGAAGAAATGAGAAAAAGGATCTTTGAGTATGCTCACTATTATAAAGGTGTTAAGTAGGCTGAAGCAGGATCAAGCATAGGAGAAGGATCTATTGCTTGGAGTAAGCTTGTTAATAAAATTTTCTATAGATCGTTACTCAGGATCACCTATTAACGCATAAAGGCCTAGGGGTTAGGGGATAATTTCAAAGGTAAGCTTACCCCGCCCTTTTAAGGCGGGGAGAGGTCAGATAGCGACAACTAAGTATGTTAATGCTATCTTGATCACAAATGATAGAATTATAAGGGAAAATGCCTTAAAAGCCGGTATCAAAGCCTTCTATTTACTCGATAATAAAGATTACAATATGCTCATAGATAAACTTAGTATCTAATTAATCTAACATGAGTATGCTGCAATCAGAAGGATTGAATCTATGACCACCTTTTAATTCTATGGTAGATCACCACAAGTGTCCCATACGTGTCTAGTGATGCTGCTGTGGCGCTTTCAATTCTATGGTAGATCACCTCAGGATTGTCAAAAACTATTGTACCATCATCCACATAGGCCTTTCAATTCTATGGTAGATCACCTGATCTATTTGTTTTGCCCAGTTTTATAGTAGATCTGTTTTACCTATTATTATATTTATTATAGGGGATTTAAGAGTGGATCTGGTCTTCGATCCTTGCTTTTGATGAGCCTTCCACCGCTTGCTCCTTTGTGTTCATTCCAATCGTTTCATGATGGATTCATGGTTGCGTCGAGGACTTCCGCCTAGCACCTAGGGATGATCTACTATAGAATTGAAAGGCCCAAGGCATAGGGCATCTAAAGGCGTTGCTCACGTGCCCCTGAATAGCTTTGAAAGCTCCTCTTCAAGATCTTCTTGGGTCATGTCTAGGTATGTCTTTATTGTTGTGTAGTCTCTGTGTCCTAATAGCCTTCTAACAGCCTCTAGGTTCTTTGTTGCCTTGAGGACTGCTATTGCATAGCTATGCCTTATTGTGTGTAGTCTTATCCTCCTCCTAAGATACCTCTCCGTGAATCTATAGACTATGTTTCTTCCATGTCTAGGTGTGATCCTGAATAGCCTTTCGCTTGCTATCCTCCAACATAGCTCCTCATAATCTCCCAGAATGTGTTGCTTGGCACTGGCACGGTTCTCGTGAAGGCCTTCCTCTTCTTAAGCTGGTGTATCCTCACAGCCCTGCCCCTGAAATCCAGATCCGATTTCGAGATCCTCACGGCCTCTCCAAGCCTGCAGCCCGTGAAAACAAGGATAGGCACCAATGCTAAGTCTCTGAGCATGTATCTACCCCTCTGGGCATCCCTCCAAGCCCTCGAGGCAGCTTCTAGAAGTGCTTGGTATGGTGGGGCGTCCAGGAGCTTCAGGCTTCCCCTTCTCATAGCAATCTATGTATATTGGGATACGGATTCTTATAAATCCAGGGCTTTTCCGTTGTGATGCAGGAAGGATCTAAAAGAATCTCTATATACACAATAAGATGGAAAAATGATACTAAGACATGCTTAGCCTTATTGACTATCATTATTTAGTAGGAATTAGATATTGCTTACTGAGCTATAATGCGGCTTTCCCTCAACATTGCTGCTGATTCTCATAATAAATCTCAATAGCTCGCGCAGCTATGACTGCTCTCTCAAAGGTTTTGTCTATGTCAATATATTCATAAGGGCTATGCGGATATTCTCCGTAGGCGCCAGCCCCGTCAATTATGGCTGTATACTGCGAAATATGGTTTGCATCAGACCCCGCCATAGTATTAACTATGACGCCCTCTCCTCTCCAGAGGTTTTCTATGCTGGGGTCTCAAGTGTTAGCCCCCCTGGAGAGGGATCAATGCTTCTATCCCCATGATCATCGGGCTGGGGGTATGCTTCGGGGTCTCCCCCTAGGGACATCGGGGGCACACTGACGGGGTGCCCAGCCGAGGCATCAGCCCCCAAACCCTCAAAACCATACACATCATCACAACCATAGAT
>JAVVGE010000068.1:0-13040 GCA_032249255.1 Desulfurococcales archaeon
AACGAGGGTGAAGGCTACCTTGTACTCAAAGACTTTAATCTCAGAATAAGATATGCCGGTAGAATAAGATGGGAAGGAAAACAGGGAAGACTTGAAATAATATATGTTAATGGTAGGTGATTTGCACTAGTGCCAATAGAGGTTGGAAGAGAACCACCAAAATCCAATAAGAAGGGCTATGTAAAGCCTAACTACAAGGATAAAAAGGGTAGGATCGTGAACCCGAGGAGTATCAAGCAGAAGGATCCCATAGGGGATAAGGAGGCTTTCATTGATATGGGGCTTAACAACTTGTTTGCTGTTACAATTTCGGACGGATCAGCAATGCTTATCAAAGGAGGAACGATCAAATCCGAATACTATTGGTGGAAGAGAGAGATAGCTACATACCAGGCTGTTAGAGATATGCTTAGGAATGCTGGGTTTTCAACATGGGAAGAATATCATGAGAGGTATCTTAAGGCAATGTATAAGAGGGATGAGAGACTAAGACACCTATATATAACAGCTATAAGATTCCTAGCGAATGAGCTACATAGAAGAGGAGTTAGAAAGCTATACATTGGATATCCAATAATGCTTTCACAGGATAATGGGAACGAGTATAATACAAACATATGGTGGTATAGGAGGATAATGCTGTGGATCGTGGATATATTCATGGAGTACGGCATAGAAGTTGAGATAGTCCCTGAGGATTACACAAGCAGGGAATGCTCAATATGTGGAAATAAACATAAGAATGGGAGGATATATAGAGGGCTGTATGAATGCAAGAAGACTGGGACACAGGATAAGGATAACATGGAAGATCGAGAGCTATTCGATAACACATAATGGAGTAAGACCATTAATCCCCCTCCAGAGGGCTAACACCCGAGATCCCAGCATAGAAACCCCGCCCTTCAGGGCGGGGAGGGGTCATATAGTCCCCTACATGGCTATCTATGTAAGGAATGCTATGATGTGGAACCTGCCCAGGAGAGAATTCGAAGCCCTTGCAGATGCTCTAGAGATCAAAGACCACCCAGACCTCCTCTGGAACCTCACAGGGGGGACCCCGAGGCTCTGGTAGCGATTTGGGATCGTGGTCTCAGGGAGTGAATAGAGTTCGAGATATCGAGGCTCAGACACATAATCATGGAATCTATAAGGAGAGGCGAGGAGGAGGAGATGTGGGGAGAAGTCGAGGAGTTATTGAGCTTCCCAGAATTCCCGCCGAAGGAGCTGTCCGATAGGATGAGGGATGCGGGGATGCTGGCTGAGATCTACGGGGTCAGGGAATATAACAGGCTCACAGAGATCCCAAGAGAGCCCTGGGTAGGGAAGTACTATGCATTCCCGATCCCGGCGCACTACCACACACTAAAGATAATGACTAGGAAAAGAAGCATAGATATAGAGCCAGAAGAGGTTATTAGGGAAGCAATGGGCTAGCCATTATTATATAGATTAAGTCTATGAAAACGATCGAGGAGAGAGGTTTTAGCTATATATCTATATCCTTTTTCAATATATTGTTGGGAGTGCTATGGATACCATCCGTATTAGACCAAGCCCCGAGACGGATACCAAGACATCTAGGGTAGAGAAAAACGATAAAATTAAGGAAATCATTAGCAGGATGCATAGTTCTAAGACTAAGCTGGGTTTTTTTGTTGATCGTGAGGCTGAGGCTAGGGAGATCCTCGGGCTTGGCAGGGCAATCAGGGATGGGGAGATAACCATTCTATACGGTCCCAAGGGGTGTGGTAAGACAACACTCCTCCTAGCTCTGGCTAACACGCTCACAAGCTTTAGGGAGAGGAGCACGGAGATCCACTATGTTAGCATGGATGAGGCAAAGAGAAACATAAACATAACATCAACCAACAAGGATATTATGAAGAGGCTATCAAAGAGATTAAAGGATAGAGGCTATAGCGTTTCGCTTGGAGCCTCCCTAGGCATACCCATGGTATTCCCAGCAGGCTTCTCGCTATCAATTTCAAAGAAAGAGGGCTTGTTCGAACAGATGGATGCTATCGAGACCGCTATGGATATTGTTAGAGATATAGTTTCTAGAAAGAAAGGAGATGGGAAGAGGCATGTTGTTGTTATTGATGAGTATAGGTTTTTATCAGAGAACGACTATATTGAACTGAAGAACCATGTGGAGATTTTCTATAACGTTCTTAAACACTCCATAAACAGAGTTCTTGGGGAAAGGGGGTCTTCCCTAGCATATATAATCACTACCAGCGATGCTGCGGTAACCAAGATGCATGTAGGGGGTTCTAAGGAGCGTTATATCCTAATGTGGAACCTTCCCAGAGGAGCTACGGAGGGGATAGCAGAGGGGGTAGGGGTTGATAAAGAGCTTGCGTGGAAACTCTCGGGAGGTAATCCGAGGGCGCTAACCGAGATCAGGGATTATGGGTTAGAGAATTGGCTGGGGACAAAGATAATAAAGACCCTGAAGAATCTATACAATGAGCTTCTTATCCTCAGAGGGCTTGATGAGAACAGGGTCTGGGCTGATCTGGAGAAGGCTGCGAACAATATAGATAGTGTGTATCCAGACACCATGCAGATCATGCTCAAAGAGAACATAGCTATTTACCATGGTATTGGAATGAAGATATCAGATCTGCCTAGGGAGCCATGGATCGGTAAGGACTATGCCTATCAGATCCCAGCATATTACCACGCATTGAAAATCATGGCTAATAAGAGGAGCACAGATACATCCCCAGAAGAGGTTATTAGGGAAGCAATGGGCTAGCCAATATAACCCTGCGTTAAAAGGTGAGGTTTGCCAAGCTTTAATATCAACTTTAACTTCTACATGAGATCCATATACTCTATCCCTTCTTCCCGCTGTATAGCCTCTCCATATACTCCTTCATCATCTTTATGATATCCGTTTTGATCGATGACACCTCGTTATACACCAGCTCTACCCTTCTCTCAAGCGAGTCGATTCTTTTATCAAGAGTATCGAGTCTTTTATCAATCGCCTCAAACCTCTTATCAAGATCCTCCTTAAGATCATTAATTCTTATATCAACATAGCTCCTGAGATCTTCGATCCTCTTCTCAAGGGATTCGAACTTCTTATCAGTATATTCTCTTAGATCGTTGAACCTCTTATCAATAGCCTCGAACCCTATTCGCAGCCTCCTTAAGAACCCTTGAAGGTATAGCTTCGGCAACAACACTCAACAATACTACTAAATAATATTGACGAGGAGGACTGATATATAGACGCCTCCTCCACTGCGTAGGTGGCTTGGTTTGAGGATCTTGGCTATATGCGATCTACACTATGATAGGAGGATCTACAGAGGCTTCGACGAGGGCAGGGCATGGGAGTGGCTACTATCCATTGTGGACTATCATAGCCCGGAATATCTATTGTCATGCGGAGACTGGGGCGGGGCTGTCAATGAATCTGAGTTCTACATGCTGCTAAGGAAAGCCATAGTATTAACAATATATGGAAACCACGAGAAGACGGATGTTCTCTCAAAGCTATATAATGTGAGATCCAACAGCTATCTGCCAGTGCTCATGGAGGATGGTAAGATATATAATATGGGGGATCTAAGAGTTGCAGGCATCAATGGCATCATAGCCAGAGAGCGTAAATATAAGAAGGGCGTGCCTAGGAAGACCCCTGAGGAGTTTCTAGAGATTGCCAGGAGAATCGCAGGCAGTGGAGTAGATGTGCTTCTGATCCATGAAACACCATATCTTCCAAGCCTATTCCCATTCATGGAGGAGAGGCTGGGCCCTATGACAGCCCTCAAAGCTGTTGAGATGATCAAGCCGAGGCTAATAATAAATGGACACATGCACTCAGGAGGATTCAAAGCCCATGAATTCCCATGGGGCTCTAGATATATATACATAGACAGTAGCCAGCAGAACAGACACTACCTAGTAATAGAGGATATGGAGGTAGAGGTTTGGAGAGACCTAGAGAAGATCAGCACAATCCCCTAGACAAGCCAACCCTATGAGGGCAAAGATAGCCAAGCTATATGCAAACCCAGTAGGGGGATCCCTATATGGAGAGGTAATGTCCTTTTCAAGGCCTAATATAGATCGTGCATATAGTATTCCCGTCAGGGCACGAACCGCCATGCGTATGGGCTATGACACCCTCCCCGCCCTAAAGGGCGAGGCTTGCCCTGTTGTCATCCTTTATAGTCCCAGGATCTTCGAATAGACCCTGACATTCCTAAAGCTCTGATCAGGATCTCTGGGTAGATGTTAACTCTGTTCTTATACGGAATATATGAGGAGAGCATCAGCTACTCTATAGTCTATGATAGCCCTAGCAGTGATATATAGGGCCATATATCCTCTTCACCTCATCATTATTAACCCAGCTTGGTAGCTTGGCAGATACTGTGCATCTATCACCTTTCTCATAGACTCAGAGAGCTCAGCCACCTAGAGCTGGAGCTAGCCCTCCAACAAAATATCGATTACCCAGCAGCTCGATAAAATCTCTTAACCTCCTTCTTAAAGGAGGAAATATTTGTAATATCATAATCATATCTTTTATAATATCATATCTCCTATCATTTCATATATTACTCTCTAGATCGTGAAATAGCTCGATCATCGATCCATAGATCCCGTGTATACAAATTAGATCCCAAGGATCTGTTATTTATAAATGAGGATCTTTAGGAGTGAAGATCTTGGTGCTGCGGCCGGGATTTGAACCCCCAGATCCCCTGCTCCGGAGGCTGCCCTTATAAGAAAATATCGCGGGAATCGATAACTCTCTGGAACAAATAGGTTTGGATCTTATACTCATTTTTCTATTATATGGTATATCTAGTTTGGAGATTTGATATCATTAAAGCCTGGTCTATCATGGAATGATTAAGATTAATAGTCTCTAAAAGTATAGTATCCCGTAGATGGGGTTTAGGTGGCTATGTCTCGCGTCAAGCGCGTTATTATTGAGGTTCCTGAGGACCTTAGGGTTCCTCCAGACGAGCTTGAGGAGAGACTTCGGATTGAGCTGGCGCTGAGGCTTTATGAGAAGGGTATAGCTAGCCTGGGCCAGGCCAGGAGGATAGCTGGCCTCCCAAAGTGGGATTTCCTAGAACTACTAGCCAAGGAAGGTATACAACTGCATTATAGCGAAGATGAGCTGAAGGAAGACCTTGAGGTTGCCAAGAAGCTTGCAGAAGGAGCAGAGAAGTAGCGAGGATAGAGAAAGGCTTCTTGTAGTATCTAATTCAAGCGTTATTATTGCGCTCGCCAAAATATGTCGTTTGGATCTTTTAGAGAAGCTCTTTGAGAGAATCATTGTTCCAGAAGCTGTCTGGAAAGAAATAGCAATTGAGGGTAAGCCTGGCCGTGAGAAAATAATGGAGACAGAATCCATACATGTAGAGAAAGTGGGTAATAAGAGACTAGTAGCTCTTCTCGAAGAATTCGTGGATGAAGGCGAAGCGGAGGCAATAGTTTTATCGCTAGAGCTTAATGCAGACCTGCTACTCATCGATGACCGCGATGCGAGGAACTTAGCGAAAAAGCTAGGACTGCAGGTGATGGGTACGCTGGGTGTGATAGCATTAGCCAAGTATAAGGGATTAATCCCTAACGCGAAACTAATTGCAGACAGGCTCATAGAGAGCAGCTTCTGGATATCCAGAAGAATACTTGAGAAATTCCTTAGAGAGCTAGGCGAGCTCTAAGGATCTCAATAAACCATCATAAAAATAGTCTACACATATCATAGCTATAAACTACCCACATGTCAAGGCTATGAATATAGGTAGGGTTGGATCCTGTTAGGCTGTTAAACGCGTTGGTTAAACCCCCACATGCTCTGAACAAGCATTGTACTAAATATATAGTGATTGAAGTCTAGTAAATTACCTCCTAGACCTGATCTCCTCCCCGCCCTGAAGGGCGAGGCTCTCAGTTGTAAGAATCAACGCTGTTTCCCGACCGTAGACCGCAGTTAGACTGTGGTGGGCCTGCCGGGATTTGAACCGGGACCTCTGGCTCCGCAGGCCAGCGCTCTATCCTGGCTGAGCTACTGGCCCTATAATATTTTATGCTGTTTTTATCTTAAGAATACCGATGCTGGCTGGTGATTCTTTACATCATACCCTAGGGTAGAGGGATTTGGGCTATTTATCCATGTCTTAAAAACTATTTTCTAATTTTCTAGGGTTGTTTCTTTGATTAGATGTTTGGATGCCTTCGGATGTTATAGCAATATCTGGCTTTAACATAGCTACTACACCTGAGTATCTTATTCTAGAGAGAGCGTCCTAGCCCTAGTACAGGAGTAGATCGTGTTCTGACAATTGTTTCTAATCCTAATGGAAACCACCTTAGCCAGCATCTCTAAGAGATCTTTAGAAGCTTCTCTGCATTTCTATAGAGCATCTTCTCCTTCTCTTCCTCACTTAGTGGAAGGCTTCTCAAGAGATCAGCTTGTGATCTTACCCCAAGATGATCTGGACCGACCTCCTCCCCCGCCTTGAAAGAGCGAGGGAACCCCCGCTCTTTATGGGGAGGAGGTTAGCTAACCCTTAATGGACGGATTCATCGGGTTTTTGCTATTTTTAACATTTTTGTGTTGAGTTCCTCTAGGTTTGGTGCTAGTGCTGGCAATTTTAACCCTTTCTGGTGTTGATGGTGCTGGCAAGTCAACACTAGCTAGGTACCTCTACCACTACTTCTCACACCGAGGCTCCTCGCATATTTTTTGGCTCTGCGGCAGCCACCTCTTAGCATTGCTTCTCCTCAGGCTCCTCTCCAGGTTTAGGTTGTTCAAGGGTTTCTACAACCCCTACTACAATGTCTGCATCCCAGTCGGGCTAAGATCTCTGTTGATCCACATGGAGTTCTGGCCCCTAATCCCATATATCTTTATCCGCAGGATCCTGGGGCTGGCATATGGGTTTCTTGTAAGTGATAGGGCTGAACCCTTTTTCATGATAGTAGAAATCTTTTATATTCTTTCATTATCAATTAATTTTGTGTAGAGGTTATGAGACCTAAGGAGGTTTGCCTGCTCTTAGGAATTTCATACTCAACACTCTTAAGGTGGATTAGGGGAGGGAAGATAAAGGTAGTAACTACTGAAGGAGGAAAATATAGGTTAGATTTATAAGCTTTAATATTGTTTATTATTAATTGATAATTGGAGTGGAGGTTTAGAACAAAGAGATGTCTAGGGATAATGGCTGGGAGGATGGAAAAGAGGGATAAGAAGTGGATGTGGGTTGCAAAGCCAGGAGATAGGATCTTTGTTAGTAGAACCGCTGTTCTGCCCTCAAAGCAATTATTTAGGAAGGAGTTCAGGATCCTCGAAGAGATCGTGAATATATAGCAAGATGCTTGGAGATGTGCTTCTCCACGCATCCATCTAGGAATATTATTGAGAATTACTATAGGCTTAAGAATGGGAAGTATCGAGAGCTAAGGAATATCTATCCAAATATCCCATCCCACTATGTTCACAGAGTATGCCAGGATGCTGTTGAAAGGGTTTCCTCTCTAAGGAGGAACAGGGCTAGACAATATGCTGAAGAGATCTTCGATGAGTTGGTTAAGCATCTAGGTCTAGGGGAAAGGATCTTAGGAGTAAGAGGATCAGGAGATATCTCTGGAAGAAATCTTGGGAGATAGCTCGACACCAGGTAGAACTTGAGATGATAGAAGGAATACTAGTGCCTAGGATCAATAGTGTTAGTCTATGGCTAGTTGATGACCACGTATGGAAACCAGTAAACCCTACGAAGATCAATATAAATGGTGTTGAGAACTTTTTTCACAAGCGCTGCTATTAATACCCATAGGGGCTGGGTGCACATAGATCTTGAGCCCTCTAAGGAGTTCTACAAGCTACTGGCTAGGGGTTCTAAACCGACATCACATACTAAGATCAAGCTTGATAGAAAGAATAGGAGGGTGCTTTTCCACCTATCCCTTGAGAAGGAGTTCGAGATCTACAAGCCTGTCGATGTTAATGAGAACTCAGTAGCAACTCTATACGAGGCATTCGCAGTAATCCTCGAGACAGATCTTGCTAAGGCAACTTTAGGCTATAGCTATAGGAAGGAGAGTATTCAGAGGAGATATGGATCCGGTGGCAAAGAGACTAGGAAGGCTATGGAGAAGCTTAAGGAGAGGAAGAAGAGGGACTATAGGTGGAAGACAGCAAACATGATAGTAAGGGACGCCCTTAGGACTAGGGGCGTTATAGTTATTGAGAGGATCTCCGGGGAAGATATAAGGGTTATGATCAGCAGATATAGGAATAGGCAATTGAGGCACATGATATATCAGAGTGCTCTGAAAGGAGAGCTGAATGCGATAATAGATAAGGCTAGGGAGTACGGTGTGCCGGTGCTTATGGTTGATCCCAGGAATATATCTAAGATCTGCCTAATACACAAGGCAGTGATAGAATATGGGGAGGATAGGATAGGTGTCTGTAGCAAAGGAGGCAAGAGGTGGCATAGGGAGGTAGTTGCCTTGATAAATATATATTTAAAAGCCCTCGAAGCCCTGCATGAGGGCTATGCCCAGAAGGGCTTCGGGGTTTCAAGTCTAGATGGGAGCCCGGTGCCGCTGGGCTTAAAAGCCACCCGTGAGCCCATAGAGATCACTAGGTCTCTGTGGGAGTGGAGGCTCCCTTGATGGCTACAGGGAAATCATAGAAATCCTGTGGATCAAGAAGCACAGCAATCCCAAACAAGATAATATCAGCGATAATCAATGACCATCGGGGGACAAGCAGATCGGCTAGCAACTCTAAATGCTTGGTAAAAGCCTTACACAGTTAGTACCACGTAGCCGAGCTCTTTTACAGAAGTCTTGCGAGGGCACCCTGTAATTAATTGGGTACTGGAAGTTACTCACCCATTAACTACTCTTGAATTTAGAACCGTGTAATAAAGAAGGCCTCGAAGGGGTCCGGGCATGAATGGCAATCTTTGCATCGTACTTTTAGACAGTCTCATACTCTATGAGCGCTTTCACTGGTTTAGCTTCATGTTAGAGAAATGCTGTTGTTTTGCGTAGAGTAGCTTCCATGGTAGGAGTACTTTATGTGTACAGAGATGAGAAGAAAGTATCTGCAGGCTTGAAGCAAGGCCTCCTCAAAAGCACTGACAGCCCTACCCACAGCAGTTCTTGATACTAGAAGATTGACATCAACAAGTACATTGAGTACAAGTCTAGAGAAATTAAACACCGGATAGCCCCTTCCAAAGCCCGAGCCGCAAGCTCTAGAACTCAGAAGATGGTTTTGCACCCACACACCTTCGGATCTCTTAGCAAACCCTTAACGTCTAGTACTCGAGAAAATCGAAGTAGAGCCTTATTGTTTTTGCATATTTGATTAGCATAAAGCATATTTAGATCTAGGCTGGGTTTCGATGCTCTGAGACACTGAGCAGTGCTATAGATAAAGCATTTCTATGCAACAAAACACTAAACCCATTCGGTGTTAGGGCTATGAACGTGTTTAGCATGCTCTTAAACTTGACGAAGACATAGCCGTTGACACATACTAAGCAATCCTTCATCACGACACCAACTGCCTCAGAAGCTTATATGCAGGGTCGGATTATTTACTACCTTATTTACCTTATGGGGATGCGTATTTGTAGATGCTGTTTAAACTTATTCTACCTTATTCTGCTAAGTCTCGATAGCTATATATGCTTACACCATATTTCTTCTCCACCTCTTCTTTGGCGGACAATATTATACTATCTTCAGTTACCAGTTCGTCTCTAAAAGCTATTGCTGTAGCAACGACTACGCAATCTATATAATCGCTTATGATCTTGTGTAGTTCGAATGAGTATTTAATAATGTCTTGCTGATAGAATGGAGTTACATGGAAGGATCTAACTATGATGTTCACAGCTTTGTTGACACGCTCCGAGGGTATATTGAGTTTTGAAGCTTTTGCCTGGAGCTCGAATAGAGATATGAGGTTGATTTTGAGCTCGTAGAGGCTAATACGCTTCTTAATCCTCCCCTCAACAATAGCCTTAAGCAAATCAGCCTTAACAGCTATTCCTACGAGTGGTAGGAGATACGTTGTATCCAATATCAACGCTCTTCAAACCACCTACTCATACCCCTGCGGAACTCCTCGAAATCTCTCTGCTCAATATGCATAAGTTTTTCTGAATAAATTAGCTCGAGCAGCTCGCTTCTACCACTCAAACTCTCCCTTAACAACTCATTAACCACCCTAGATAGAGCCCTCGTACTACCATACCTCCTAACACTCTCCTGAACAATCCTCTCATAGACATCGTCATCAAAGATTATAGTTGTACGCCTAGGCATACAAGCACCCACACATATATATGCAGAGCGAACCATATAAATTTACGTCTTGCAAAACGACCTCGGATTTGTGAGTTTCCCTGTGCACAGTATATTCATATACGCTTCCCCTAAACCCCACATGATTAGCGGCTGAAGCTTCATGTTATATGAGGAGCGCGGTTATTCTGCGTAGAGTGCCTGTTACTACGTCGTGGGTTAGCTGGAGTAGCTCGAGAGTTGATAGCCCCATGATGCACCAGTCAATAAGTCCCAGCTCGCGGAGCCTCCCTCTAAGGCTCACTGGAAATTCTAGCACGACGGAGTACGCGTAGAGGAGCTCCTCACCATCAACAACAAGCTTCTCGAGAATAGCCAGGTCACAGATGTAAGCCCGAATAGATGGGGGAACCTATGATCTGCCGGTAAGAGGGCTAGGGAACCCCAGCCCTTTCAAGACGGGGGAGGAGGTCAGTAGCTGCATCCATGGTCAGGCTAAGCGGCTATAAGGGCGAACGCTCCTAGATCCTCTCTGTGGGGGTGTCATCATACCCATTGAAGCTGTCCACATGGTTAGAAGAATACCATCGGTGCTCTTTAGACAAGACTATTTATTCAGAAGCCTACTGCTATACGACCTTTAGCTGAGAGGGAGATCGTAACAAAGATCATCAGCGAGATCCGCATGGATAGCAATAGAATAACATGTTTAGATATAAGCTCCCAACACTTGGCAGGAGCTCGGGAAAATGCTAGATCAGCTAAGGTTATAGATACAATAAAATTTATCCTTGGAGATGCTACGAGGAGAGAGACCTATATAGATATAGATACTGAGATCATAGTAACCAACCTGCCATATGGAATGCGATCCCATAGGCTGGAGAAGATAGATAAATTCTACATAGATCTACTTAAGACGCTGAAAGACCTCTACAGAGGATCTAAGTTAGTTCTGATAACAGCATCAACAAAACAATTCGAGAAGGCATCCCAAAGAACCGATGTAGAAATAACAGCTTCGAGGGAGTAATGCACGGAGGTTTAAGGGCAAAGATACATATTAAAACTCTAAACAGTCTCGCTCTGATCCTCTGTATACACTATAGTAGTTGTCTGCAGATGCTATGCTTTAGGATACTCATAAAAACGGGCCTGAATGATCTATGGAATTGACTGCTCAAATCTTCTCCCCCCTTAAAAGACAAGGCTTTCGGCTATAATATGAAATCTATCTATATATGTGTGGATTGATTTTATATTAGGGAATGTGTAATGTTATAAGGGGTGACAGAATGTTACTGTTGAAGTTAGATAAATTAATTAGTGGTTCTAGGAGTACTAGGTATGCCAAGATCAAGAAATACAAAGAGTTAGGGGTTCTTGAGGGAAGCGATAGAGATCTAGCTATTAACTATTTTTCACCCTATACATGGCTATCCTATATAAAGATTTGGATCTAGATTGGATTGTTCTTAGAGCCCTCAGCATTTCTGGTGGTGTTATTACAAGTATGAGGGTTGTGGGTCTGACTGTGCCTAATCCCTACTCTGATGCTCCGATCTATGAGGTCTATGTGCCTAGGGATAGCGCGGATGTGTTTAGCGCTCTTATCGGGTTAAGAGATGATGTGCTGGTTATCAGCAGATCTAGAACGTTGTTTAAGACACCTATCTCCAAAGCTAAGATCCTTGTTTATGGACTGGACAATTCAGTAGATTTTGTGGAGGTTGAGACACACTATGGTTTTAAAGTTGGGGAGGCGACTATTGAGCAAGCGCTAATCGATGTAGTTAGAAACGATTATTGGTACTATAGGGGTATAGCTTTTGAGGTCTATCACTATGCTAGAAAATATGTCTCACCCAGCAAATTGCTTGAGATAGCTAGACATGCTAATATAGAGAAAAGGCTGTTTACGGTGGACTATATAGTGTCAGAAGCGCTAGGAGAGAAGTCTCTGTTCAACATACCAGAGGATCTAGAGCTTGAAAGAGTAAACCTCTTCGAAGTAATCGAGAGACTGGGGGATGTGCTTGATTAGCGATGAAACACTTAGAAGCCACGGCTATACCCTTCAATGGTACTTAACAGATGTAGCAAAGTATCTAGCTCTTTGGAGCATATCTGAAGCATCAAGGGAACACGGCTTCACATATGTTCTCGGAGGTGGAACTGGTCTAAACGATATATTTTCCAAATGACCCCTCCCCGCCCTAAAGGACAGGTTTCTATGCTGGGGTCTCGGGTGTTAGCCCTCTGGAGAGGGTTTAATGGCTTAACACCATTGTGCGTTACCAAGTAGCTCTCAATCTTCTTTGTTAGTCTTATCCTGTGTCCTAGCTTGCGGGCTATGTTTAGAGCTGCATTAATATCTGCATTGATCTTCTTCCCTGTCTTCTTGCATATATACAGTCCTCTATGTTTTCTTCCGTTTTTATGTTTGATTCCACATATTGAGCACTCCCTGCTTGTGTAATCCTCAGGAACTATCTCAACATCTATGCCATACTCCATGAATATATCCACAATCCAAAGAACTATCTTCCTGAACCACCATATGTTTGTATTATACTCGTTCCCATTGTTTTGTGAGAGCATGATCGGGTATCCTATGTATAGCTTTCTAACACCTCTATCATAGAGTTCATCTGCCAGGAATCTAATAGCTGTTATGTATAGATGCCTGAGCCTCTCATCCCTTTTATACATAGCATCTAGGT
>JAVVGE010000069.1:0-12965 GCA_032249255.1 Desulfurococcales archaeon
CCAGGGGACTGACACCTGAGACCGGGCAATAGAAAACGCCCTTCAGGGTGGGGAGAAGGTTGTGCTTGATAAAAGCAGGATTAAGATCTAGCAGTAAGTGCCCTCTACCTATATTGGGGAGCTATATGGCTATATATGAAGTTTATAGCCTCTGAATAGACCTTCACCCTATTCCTAACCTTTGATATCCCGTGACCCTCATCCTCAAGCCTCATATATCTCACCTCTACACCTCTAGATCTTAGTGCTTCTATGAGTTGCTCTGCCTCGGTAACTGGTACCCTCGGATCTCTTGCTCCATGGATCACCATCAAGGGAGCTTTTATTCTATCTACATATGTTATTGGGCTTAGCTTGATCATTATATCTCTATGTAGCTCTGGATCTCCATATTCGACTATCCTATATCTTCTCCTCCAGGCCCCGGTATTCTTTATGAATGTTAGTAGATTCACAATACCCACGATCTCGACACCGCATCTCCATATATCTGGGTATATGGATAGCATCATAAGGGTTAGGTATCCCCCGTAGGAGCTTCCCATGACGCAGAGCCTCTCTGGATCTATTTCTCCTCTTCTAGATAGATACTCCACAGCATAGTATACATCGTGGACAGCATTGATCCTCTTATCTATATCATCTAAATGTATAAAACTCTTGCCATAGCCCGATGATCCTCTGTAGTTAGGTGCAACAACCGCTATACCTAGCGAGAGGAGAGCCTGCTGGATCCTGTTAAATACGATCCTCTCCTGGGATTCAGGGCCGCCGTGGAGATAGACAATAGCTGGGGGTGGATGCCCCAGAATCTCAGAGGGCTTATACACCAGCCCGTGGATCTCGAGCCCGTCAAACGAATTATAGGTGAATCTATTTGGGGAGACGAATCTATCCTCGGATATACCTATTTTAGGAGAGTATGTTACTCTCTCAAGAACACCTGAGAGATCTGTTATAAATATTTCTTGGCCATATCTAGGCGTGTTGATCGATAATACAACACCGCTTGTAAAGAGATCCATATCCTCTATAGTCCCCCAGATCCTCATTAATTCCCTGCTAGAGCTGTCTCCTAATCTATATATTTTAAGCACGCCAGAACCGTCCTCATTCACTACATAAGCTAATACCCCAGCTCTATAGTCTATAAGCTCTATATCCCAGCTCTCCTTTACTATGTATTTCCAGCTCCTCTTCTCGAGATCATATATAGCAACACCTGTAAACTCCTCTCCATCATTCGTTATGAAGACGAAGAATCTATCGTCTATTGGTATAGGACTTCTATTCTGAGCCTCGCCGCCGTGTTTCGTGAGATTAGCGCTCAGACCATTGCTCCTCTTGACAAGGAGAATATCTGTGTCCTGGTATGTATACATCTTCACAGCTAGAAAAGATTCATCGTTTATCCATTTATATGGGTTTAGTATCCCCTCTCCCTCAAGAATCTTTGTACCCGTACCTGAGTGGATATCATATACATATAGATCAAAATCAACACCATTCCTAGAGTTCGAGCTATAGCTTAAATACCTACCGCTCGGGCTCCATTCCCCCAGATTATTTATTGTCCCATTTTCACCCACTACGAGCCTTAGAAGATTATCCTTAGCTATATATATTGACCACCTCTCATCCCCATCAATATCTGTAGAGAATGCTATGTATCCTGTAGGAGCTATCCTATAGCTATTGATCCTTCTGTCCCAGGGGATCACTATATCATGCCTATAGCCAGCAGGGGTTTTAATAGCCTTCCATAATATCTGTTCTCCTGATGCATCGCTTAGATAATATATAGCACCCTCAGCATGGTCATAGCACCCCGATATAGCGTGTCTGATCGCCATATATCTCCTAACCAGAACATCGATTTCCTCCATAATTCATCAAAATCACTACCGAATCAACAATCTTAAATTTAACTAATGTGTTTGTAATGCTCGATATTTGCTTATAAGCCTGTATTTGATATTATATTAAGGTGTTGGTTCGGTGGCAATATATTATGGCTTCAAAACCGATTTCGACGAGTACGAGAGACAGGCTCTAAGGGAAGCTCTAACTGATATGAGGAATATTGTTACAGTGAAGCTATTTCTAAGCGATCGATGTGATTTCTGCAAACAGACAAAGCGGATGCTAGAGACGATTAGGGATGAGTCTCCAGAGATTAACGGGAGAAGACTCGTAGATCTAAAGATCTATGAGGAGGAGATAGACTCTGATGAAATAAAGAGGCATAGAGTAAATAGGTACCCAACGATTCTACTCCTCGAGGGGGCTATAAAATATTATGGGATCCCTGCTGGAGAGGAAATAAGAGCCTTCGTAGAGACCTTGATAAGGATAAGCCAGGGCGAGAGTGGACTCAGCTCTGAAGCTATTGAGGGGATTAAGAGGATCCCTGGCGAAGCTATTATAGAGACGATCGTAACGCCATCATGCCCATACTGCCCTTACGCTGTTTTGATGGCGAATATGTTTGCCTATGAATCATACAAGGCTGGGGTTAGGAACATAGCCTCCATAGTGGTTGAGGCGTATGAGAACATGGACATAGCACAGAAATATGCAGTGAGTTCTGTACCTGCGATTGCTATTAACGGTAGGATAGAATTCATAGGAGTTCCATACGAGGATCAGCTGCTAGATGTTTTGATGAAAAGGGCTAGACCAAAGCAGAGGGCTAAGGGTAGCGAGAGCTTAAAAGACGTTATAAAGGAAGTTATTAAAGAACTTGAAGAGGAGAAGAGAGAAGGTTAAAGATCCCTATATAGAGGATTTGACGACGCTGCCATACTCTACATCCTTTGAAACCACTACGCCTGGATATATGATTGAGTAAGCCCCGATCTTCACGCCTGGGAGTATCGAGGAGTTTATACCTGTTTTTACATAACCTCCTATAAAGGCTCCTAACTTCACCCTCCCAGTGCTAACTCTCTCCCCTTTGATCCAGACTTTGACTGGCTGCTCATCAAATCTTAGATTAGCGATAATAGTCCCAGCCCCAAAGTTAACGTTCTCACAGATCACTGAGTCGCCTATATAGCTTAGGTGGGAGATCTTAGCGGCTTCAAATACAACGCTTGCCTTTACCTCCACAGAGAATCCGATCCTAGAGCCTTTCCCTATATAGGTATACGGCCTAATATAGGCCCCTGGACCAATCTCGGCACCCTCATCAATATATGCTGGGCCCTCAATATATGTGTGCCCCTTAACCTTAGCCCCTCTAGCTATAAATACCGGGCCCTTTATTATAGCTCCTTCCTCAACCTCTCCGTGTATGGCTTTTCCACCGATCTTTGAGAGAGCCCTTTTATTTGCCTCAAGAATATCCCACGGTCTGCCTACATCTATCCATTCTTCCTCCTCTATACTAACTACTTTGAGCCCTTTTCCAGCATTATATAGGATCTCCACTAGATCTGTTAGTTCTAGCTCTCCTCTAGGCGATATCTGGATCTTATCTAGATATCTTATCATATCCGGGGAGAGCCTGTAGATCCCTGCATTGACCAGCCCCCCGCTTTTAGCATCTATCGGAGAGGGTTTCTCGATTATCTTCACCGCCACACCAGATCTTTCGACGATCAGGCCGTAGTTCCACGGCTCCCTGTGATTGATACCAACTATCAAGGGTGATGTAGAGTTGACAATCGCCTTTATAACCCTATTTTCTATATAGAGATCCCCATATACAACGATGCTTTCATCAACGATATGGCTGGAGGCTGTTGCCAGAGCATCGCCGCTGCCTCTCTCCTCCTTTTGTCTAACTATCTCTACATCAACACCTAGACCTGACGCTAGATCTTTAACGTGCTTGCTGATCAGATCTCCCATATATCCTGCAACTACTATGAACTTCTTGATACCGCTTTCACTACCTGCCTCTAATAACCTCTGGATCAGGGTCTTCCCCGCAACAATAGTCATGGGCTTTGGCCTTGTATCTGTTATGGGCTTTAGCCTCTCACCCCTACCTCCTGCTAGAATTACCATCTGCATATCTATACACCTATGCCCTTTGCTTCGAATCTCTCTATCTTCTCAACTATTCTTCTACTCTCCTCCCTCAGCTTTTCAAGCTCTTCTCTGAGATGCTTATATTCGACACTCCTTTCCATATGATCCTTAATCCGCTTAGAAGCCTCCCTAGCTCTTCTCCTAACAAAGCCTATGGGATCTTTCTCAGATACCTCGTCCAAAACCTCTATAAACTCTGGATATTTAAGCTCCTCCATAGCGGATATAGCTGCTATTCTCACCCTATGACTTGGATCCCTTCTAACGATCTCTATGAGCTTCTCAATAACATCCCTCCTCCCCGGGAACTTACCCAGAGAGCTTGCAGCTGCAACCCTCACCATTGTGTGCTTATCCTGCTCAATATATTTAAGTATAGTCCTTAGACTATCTTCACCCCCCAGATTTGCCAGCCCCTGTATAACGCCCCTAGTTATGATCTCAACATGGCTCGGAGTGTTTAGATACTTAATCAGCTCGGTATATGCCCAACCAATCCTGGTCTTCCCTAGGGAAGATGCTGCCGAGGCCCTTACGTAATAAGTCTCCGAGGGATTGCTAAGAACCTCTAATAAAGCCTTGGCAACCTCCTCATCAGCCCTGAAGTTGCTCAAAGCCTCAGCGACAGCCCTCCTAGCTCTCGGGTTGCTAAGCTTTTTAAGAGAGGATATGAGGGTCTTCTTAGCCTCCTCACCACCGATCTTCCCAAGGGCCCTCGCTATTTCAGCTTGGACACCCCAGAACTCCTCGGCCTCGAGAGCTCTCGATAGGATCTCAACCGCTCTGGAACTTGTTTTCTTAGATAAGGCTTCTATGGCTAGCAATCTGCAGTATACATGGTCATCCTTAATCATGTTGCCTAGTATCTCTATGTCATCCTCTACCTCGAATACAGCGAAGACATCGAAATCAGGGTTGGGGCATACATAGAGCGGGGGTTCTTCGAGGTCCATATAAACAGTCTTTTCCCTACTCTCCATGAAAACACTTTTCTCGATTGATCCTTTTGAATGCCTGATCAAAAGCCTCACAGGTATTCTATATACCTCTAGACTATCTTGCCCCTGATCCTGCTTTAAAAATATTTTGAGAACCTTCTCTCTATAGTCATATACACTTCTAACTTTTATCACTGGATGTCCAGAGCTATATACATATTGATCGAAAAACCACTCAAGATCCCTTCCACTAACTTCCTCGAAGACCTTCCTGAGATCTTCTGTATCAACGCTTCTAAATTTATATCTCTCGAGATAAGTCTTTAGGGCAAGCCTAAACCTCTCTTCACCAATCAGGTTTTTGAGTGTGTGAAGCACAAGCGCGCCCTTGGGGTAAGAGTGTGAGTCAAATAGTTCGTCAGGATCTTTGTATATCCTCATCACTATGGGTCTTGAATATCTCTTATATTCCTCTAGATATGACTTGAGATTCCCATATAACTCGTATATAAATTCATCCTCACCCTTATCCTTCCTAGTATATAGGGCTTCTAAATATGTTGCAAAGCTCTCATTAAGCCATATATTGCTCCAATCCTTACAGGTAACTAGATCCCCAAACCATTGGTGAGCTAGCTCATGAGCAACAAGAGGGTCTGAAGAGAACTCCTTATGAGCGATCTCATCATGGAGTGTCCACTCAGTTAAGAATGTGGCTGTGACGTTCTCCATCCCCCCCACTATGAATTCCTTGAGGCATACCTGGGTGTAGGAGTTGTAGGGGTATCTGAAGCCTAGATATTCACTAAAGAATCTAATCATATCTGGCGTTTTAGAGAATGAGTTCATAGCAATTGCTTTAGAGCCTCTTGGAACAAGATATCTAAGCCTTACGCCATTAACACCATCTTCTATCTCGTCGAAGACTCCTATCGCTAGTGCTATGAGGTATGGGGGCATGGGATGATTCATCCTATATTTCCACCTCCTATAGCCGTTACCAATATCACTTACATCCTCTAGATCCCCATTACTTACCACAGTAAATATTCCTGGAACTTCTGCTGTTAGCGTCCATGTCAGCCTCATGTTGGGATAATCATATATAGGGATCCAATATCTAGTATCCTCAGCTTCTCCCTGACTCCACACCTGGGGATAGTCAGAGGAGCTCCTCGGAAAGATAAAATGAAGCCCCTTCACAGGTCTGGCTTCATACACTATCTCGACGTTATGGAGCTTGTTAGGATTAGTGGTCTGGAGTCTCACATAGAGCTTGGATCCGTCATACATATATTTGGCTGTAGAACCATCTACATATACCCCTTTTATAGATAGATCAACAGCGTCCAGCTCAAGATAGTCTCTATAGTCTAGAAGCTCTATCCTATGAATAGTTCTCCCACTAAAGCTTCTGGAATAGACATCTGTCCTAATATATATGTCTGCATGGTATATTAAGAACCAGTATTCCCTCGGATATCTAGGCTCATAGCCAGGAAGCACAAAGTCTCTCCCTGTCTTTAGTGAGAGACCTTTCAAAGAGCCCCCCTAATCTCTAATTACAACCCCTTTATATTATTTCCACTTGTCACTCGATAATCATTAATGCCCCTCCATAACTGATCCGCATTAATGCTGTAACACCCTTGCTATTGTCAAAAGCACCCATAAGCTTTAAAAACAAATTGAGTAATCTAATTCTCATATTCTCATAAACCAGTTCCAAAAGATCTTCAAGAACATCTCGCTTAGATATAACCCTCCCCGCCCTTTAGGAGGGGGAGAAGGTCGTTATATAAACCGGATCTCTGATTCATGACAATTAATACCGCTTCTTGCTTCAGAGATGTTTTTAAGATAAGACAAGATCTTCACAGCCGCAGCATTCTTTCTAGAGAATGCTAGGGTTTGCTATAGTAAGAGGATTCCCATAGAATATTATAGAATATTCTAGCTATATTAAAGAGATCTATTTAAATTATCTAGATTTCTTTTATCTCTCTTAAAAGACTTATATAACTCTTAGCAGGTTCCCTAGGTTTTACTATGTCTAGGATCAGATAGCGGATCTCTGGGAGGTTCTTCTTAATAGCATCTATTATCTCCTCTTTGATCTCCTCAACTTCTTTTATCATCATGTCCTCTTTTACCTCTATTTGTACTATAGCTAAATATCTCTCGGGATCTATTAGCATTGTTTTTACATCATTAACATCCATGACCCCGGGGGTTGAGAGAGCGATTTTGACTATCCTGGCAACGATCTCTCTCGGAGCTGAGTGCCCCAGTAGAGCTTCTATGCTTCTGTAACCTATATGCACAGATCCTGCGAGGATTATGAATGCTATTATGCTGGAAAACGCTAGATCTACCACTGGGTTCGAGAGTATGAGGGATGCTGAGGCCATAAGATTTCCAGAGATCCCCATGAAATCCTCTAAAACCAGTGGTCCGAGAACTATAGCTCTCCCCTTTGTGGATCTTATTATCTTCACAGAAAGAACAAGGGTCAAGGTGTCGAAAGAGGTGAGGGCCAGCATATAGAGCCAGTATAGATTACCGGTGGAGGCCATTGTGTGTATCTCAGCACTTGAATAGATTCTGAGGTTATCTGCTATAATCATGTAGAATATAGAGCCTCCTAGTATTATAGATGAAAAAAGGCTCGATATATATAGAGCTTTGCCAACCCCGAATGGATATTTAGGAGATGGTTTTGTCCTATATATCTTTGTACCTATATAGAGGGTCAGGCTATTAGATGTGTCTCCTATCGAGTGAAAGATCTCTGAGTAAACGGCTCTAGATAGCGTGTTGCTGAATATTATTGCTTTAACTATTATAGAGACTATATTGAACAGGATCGAGATCGCTATAGGATGTCTCTCATCAAGTCTCAATAGAGCTCTACAATAGATATTCCGAAAGGGATTATAAGTATTACGACTTACATCTATTTCCTCTACCATGGATTAAGGCTTTAAGGAAAACTAATATACTCTGGGATTAATGAGGCGTTATTTAGAAGATCACTAGATGGTTGCATATATATTTATAAGCTTCCTAACATAATCTATATTACATATAAGGAGTTGGAAAGAATTGGATCCGAAATCGAATCCGAATCAGATCTCGAAGATAGGCGATTTGAAACCAGGTGTAGAGAACATAAATATAAGGGGGAGAATAATATCGGTCTCCCCACCAAAAACTATACAGACAAAAGGCGGATTAAGGACTATAAGCGAAGCAGTAATCGGAGACGAAACCGGGAGGGTGAAGATGACATTATGGGGTAAGCATGCGGGAAGCCTTAAGGAGGGCGAAGCAGTTGAGGTAAGGAATGCTTGGACCTCAGCCTATAGAGGTGAAGTTCAGGTCAATGTCAGCTCGAAGACCGAGTTACAAGTAATAGGAAATGACGAGGCACCACCAATAGATCAAATACCTGAGAAGTTTGTGAAGGCTCCAGAGGATTACAGACCTCCTAGGACAGGGGGCTTTAGAGGAGGTAGAGGGATGAGGAGAGGAGGCTTTAGAAGGGGTGGTGAGGAATGATCAGCCACGATGTGAAGCCTCTAAGACAGGGAGAACATATTGGTATGGAGGGAGAGAACTACGTTATAGCTTTAAGCGAGGAGGAAGCATATGCTTTGAATCCTGCTGCATACTATATATGGACACTATGCGATGGGGTGAGAACCGTTAGTGAGATAATAGGTAAGGTTGCCAGCGATCTGAAGCTAGAAGTATCTGAGGTAGAGTCTCCCGTCGAAGCCATATTAGAAGCGCTCTCACAGGCTAAGCTCATAGTGCTAGGGGAGACCGAGTCTCTATCATCTGCTGAAGAAGAGCATGATCTAGAGACCGAGGGCTTATAGTTCTAGGCTTATTCGGATCTTTTTAATAAATCAATCTCTAAGGATAAGAGGTTCATAATATATTTAATAGGCTCAGCTTGAATCTATTCAGAGCGTAATACATAGACTTAGGTAAACTGTCTCCTAAGGTTGGGGGGATCGTACGTTGGATAGGGTTTTATGCTGGGATCTGCTTAGAGCTTCGGATCTATATAGAATGGTTCTAAGCGATCTAGGATTTGACCTAGATCTAGAGTGGGATGCTTCTCAAATAGCTTGTATAGTTGCGAGGACCATAAATGTCAGAGATCCTTTAGAGGTGTTATATGAGATCAAGAACATATCCCTAGGTAGAAAAGCATATATACTGGGGGCTGGTCCAAACGCTCTTAAGGGTTATAAAGATATAGAAAGCGGATCACTGGTCTTCTGCGCAGACGGGGCCTGCTCACTCATAAGAGATCTACGTGGGGTTATAGCAATATCAATAACAGATCTGGATGGCGGGATCGAGCCGGCAGATCTAGTATTTAGTCGCGACGGTTACCTAGTAATCCAAATACATGGTGATAACTATAGGACTATCCTATCTATCCTGAATATTCTGAAGAGATGGAGAGAAAGAGTAATTCTATCCACCCAGGTTCTCTATCCATGTTCAGGGCTTCTCGTGATCCCGGGATTCACAGATGGTGATAGAGCATATGTTCTTGCAAAAGCGCTAGGGATCTCTGAGATCACTCCCATAGGAATGGATCTCGACTCCGAGTTCTCAACATACCTCTCAAAAAATATATATGGCGAGAGGAGCCCAGCAACAATATGGAAACTCCGGAAACTCCGCTGGGGTCTCAGGATAGTTAGTGGGCTCTACATGCTTTCAATTCTATAATAATTCATCCTTCCTACTGGGATCTTTAGATGTTACCTTTCTGACGGAGGGTTAACTACTCTACACCATGATCACCGAGCTTGTATACATCGATCCCTAACCTTTAGAGAACTCTCCAACACCCATCACTATCATAGTAGGGAACGAAGAGGCAAGGCTTGTATATAAGAGAAACACGATGATAGAAAAGCCTGGCAAATCTCGCCTTTTAAGGCAGAGTAGTATTAACTTTTAAGCCTCTGGTTGTGGTATGTTGTGGGGGTCGGGGGTGTCTCTATCCGTGGGTGAGCATGCTAGAAGAATTACTCAAGGGGGATGATTCCCCCGATCTGTACCTACGGATAGACACCCCGATCCCTCCAAACAATTAGAAAGAAATCGAAGAAAGGCTTAGCGAAAACTGGAAGAGTGTTGGGCTAAGACTACCGCCTACAGAGAGCGAGCATGAGAGCCTCATGTGTATTGGTTTGACATGAGTTAGGCTATTCAATGAGCTTAGCTATGAGAAGAGGCAGGCATTCTTCAATGGTGGACTAACAAAAAAGAGGAACTATGAGATTGACAGCAGGTATTATTATAGGAGTGAGGTTCTGGGCGTTAATGCTCAGGCTGTCATTCAGAAGAATGATGAGGTTTGGAAAGCATTCTACGAGCTCCTAAAACTTAGGAGACAGGGAAGGCTACCACCTCATATCGAGAAGATTTCTCTACCAGGCTATTGGAAGGATAGACTCACAGGAAAAAAGATATTCATTAGAAGTGATAGATACTACCTAGAGCCCCGTAGATGAGAATATAGGCTATCTGGTATTAGTGGATTTTGGTTTGAAGATTAGATATGCTGGTAAGATTAGGTGGGAGGGTAGGCTTGAGATAAAACATATTAATGGCAGGTGGTTCACCTATCTGCCAATAGAGGTTGGTGTTGAGCCTCCTAAGTCTAACAAGAGAGGCTATGTAAAGCCTAACTACAGGGATAAAAAGGGTGGGATCGTTAATCCTAGATCTGTCAAGCAGAGAGATCCCATAGGGGATAAGCAGGCTTTCGTAGACATGGGTCTCAACAACCTATTTGCCGGGTAACCACAGATGGATCAGCTTTGCTTGTCAAAAGAGGATCTATTGAGTCTGAGTACTACTGGTGGAAGAGGGAGATCTCGACATACCAGGCTGTAAGGGATCTACTTAGGAAGGCTGGGTTCTCAACATGGGTTACATACCACGAGAGATGCCTTAAAGCAATATATAAGAGGGATGAAAGGCTCAGGCATCTATACATAACATCGATCAGGTTCCTAGCGGATAAGCTATATAACAAGGGTGTATGGTTGTATAGGAGAATTGTGCTATGGATAGTAAATGTATTTAGGGAGTACGGCATAGATGTTGAGCTCGCACCAGAGGTTTACACTAGCAAAGAATGCTCGATATGCTGTGCAAGGCATAAAAACGAAAGAATATATAGAGGGCTGTACATATGTAGAAAGACTAAGAAGAAGATAAACGCAGATATTAATGCAGCACTGAACATAGCAAGAAGGCTAGGACACAGGATAAGGATAAAAGGAAAATAGAGAGCTACTTGGTAACACATAACGGTGTAAAGCCATTAAACCCTCTCCAGGGGCTAACACCCGAGACCCCAGCATAGAAACCCCGCCCTTCAGGGCAGGGAGAGGTCATAAAGCTGAGAAGCCTAAGATGCAGTTTCCAGCGAGATAGGGATGCTGAGCTTCTTCGGAAGAGGGCTATGAAGATCTGGGCATACGGGGATTCCTGGTTATTCTATCTGCCTTCCAGATGACAGATGCAGCATCAAATAGATGGGGGCTATGAAGGGCCTATAAGGGGCGAGGATCCTCGTCTTTCAAGGCGGGGAGGAGGTCAGCATCTCAAGCCTCATAATTTATCAACTTTATGTAAGATATTTTATAATAGGGGTTTATCTTGTATCAGTGGAACCCTGAGTGGGAGAGAGTTGTTATAAGGTCTGGAGGTAGAGATATAGTTTTATGTAGGGACAGAGTCACGGGAATGTATGTTTGTCCTAGATGTAGCGATCCTGATAAGCTATGTCCTGAAGGACAGAGGATCAGAGGCTATATTCCTGAAAACACTACTTATCTCATAACGGAGGAAGATGTTATAAGTCACTTAAGAGAATGTGAAAAGGGTATTAAAAGCTGGGGTTATAAACCTAGATATGAGGAAGAGGAGGAAGAATAAAATACCCCGTTAATAGCTAATGAATCCCCGCTAGTACTACCAGCGGGTTATTTCAAGCTCTATGACCAAGCTTAAGTCTAACACTAATATAAAAAACAGATATAAAAACGCCTCGATTAAAATATAAGATACGTCCCATCCAGAGGATCTCATCGATCATGTCTCCCAGAGGCTCGACGATCTCGTCTAGAGCTCTTCTAGCGAACTTGCTAGCATAGCATTCTAGAACATCGGTAATCTTGTAACAGCTTGGCATGAGCTTATCTGCCCTACCTGTGCCACATAGGCCTCAGTCATGTCTAATGCTGCAGAACTCTCGTTTGCTAATCATGATATGATCTCATAGATTTAAGTTTAATAATTCAAAGCCTTCGATATTGAGCATTCATAGATACATATAGATTATTTAAAACTTATCCTCAGATACGCTACATGTTTTCTTCTGATCTATATAGACGTTTGATCATGAGGTCTTGAGCCTGGAGAAATCACGAACCTCTAGCTAAAGTTAGGGGTAAAATTGAAAAAGAAGAGAACCTGCTTAGGGGGAGGCAATCTATTCAAATAAAAAACCTATATTTTCTTATACCATACCACGGTGTCTGCACCAACATCTACTAGAGCAACTCTCTCCCACGTCGGCTTCCCATCCTTTGTGATGACAGCCCACACATCGTAGTCTCCACTAGCTCTATCTCCATTCTCGTCTAGGATCGTCCAGCCGGATACCCCGAAATATGTTTTTGCAACTGATAGCATTGCATTCCTAATCGCCTCCCCATCGTATTTCCCAGTCTGTAGTATTGCTAAACCTAGAAGCCATACACAGTCATAAGCAGTGGCTGGGTAGGTGCCGGGAAGCTCTCCAGTCTTGGCCTTGAACCTCTTGACGAAGTCTTCGAACTTAGGGCTCTGTGTCGGTGCGAATATAGTCGCTAAATGCTTAACCCTAACTAGCTGTGATCCAGCGACCTCCAGGATCTTTGAGTTCATTGCGGTCCCATCGCT
>JAVVGE010000070.1:0-12645 GCA_032249255.1 Desulfurococcales archaeon
ATCCTTAGTTGTTGGGAATGCCCATAGAGGTAAGGGCAAGATGGCTAGCAATGCTGGTAGGAAGAGTCTGAGGCAAGGATCCACCAGTGGTGCGTCTCAAAACTAGTAGAGATATTGAATAACAAGCCGTTACATGTTGTCGAAGAATCTGAGGCATACTCCCCATCAAGAGATCCGTTTAGCGGTAAGCCTATCAAGAGATATACCCCCTCTGTGATTCGCTTTGCGCTGAGAGGGGGTAGAAGGGTGAGGGTTATAAAGATACAGATGAGGCTAGCAAGGCTGAGCAACGGATTAACCATGGATAGAGATATGATAGGTGCTATCAATATTGGTTTGAGATATCTATCCTCAGATGGGAGCCCAGTGGCGTTGGACCCGACAGGCACCCATGCATCTCGGGTGAAGCTGGTGATCCCGAGCCTAGGTGCAACCCCTCTAACGGAAATACAAATATTCACAAACACCATCAAGCACCGTTAGAGGGGAAACGCAGTAGCATGGCATCCGCTTATCCCTCGATGGTTATTGATCGTCACTGAATTTCTATTGCTTGATGTTGCTGTGTTTTTGATCCACAAGGTTTTAAGCCTTATAGCCATCAAGGGGCTTCCACCTCCCCCACAGGGATTTGGATACCCCTGTGGTTTCACTGGTGGCTGTTGAGTCCAGCGGAAAGGGGCTCCCATCTAGGATTGGAACCTCGAAGCCCTTCTGGGCAGAGCCATCATACAGGGCTTCGGTCTCGGGAGCTCTGATCATCATCGCTTCCCGAGGTCTCTGCACACCAAGATACAGCACAGATTATAACCTCATCATTAAACGTGTTTAGGGATTAGAGCTTATAAGCTTAAGCACAGCATTTCCATTCCAACTGTTAATTGATAATAAGCAAATATAAAACGTTCCTGATATCGTGAAAAGGATACAGCACCGATTCTGCTTCTTCCCCGTTATTATCCTTCTTCATCTAACATTTGCAATCTGGCTTGGATCTATGCTATGGTCTTCTCACCTAGCTTTTGCTTCTTATGCTGAACCTTTTTAGATAGGTAGACTATTGCTGCTTAATAGGTTTAACGAATTCTGCCGGCACTGTTATATTCATGGGGAACTGTGACTCCACTATAGCAACTGTGACCTCCATCCTGTTTTTATCTACAAGCTGTATAGTTCCCTTAAGACCTTTAAATGGGCCTGAAACAATCTCGACCAGCATTTTTTCCTTTAGCTCCTCTATCACTGGGGCTGGTTTGAGCATTTTTTCAAGATCTTTGAAGCTAACAGCGCCAGCAGCCTTACCCTTTACATGTTTTATATCCTTCACAGCTTGGTAAACCATGTGGAGGCTCGGCACTTCAAGGATCACGTAACCCTTTATCCCTGGGGGCACGACTATAGCTCTCACATCTATCTTCCTTCCAGATGAGTGGCGAGATGATTCAACAAACATTTCGACCATGAGAGCTACATTAGCCTCCTGCCCACCAGTTGTTCTCACAGCAAAGAGCTGTGTAATATCTCCTTTTTCACTCGGTTTATCTGAGCTCATTGCTAGCCACCACTTAGAAGAAGTATAGCTATCAGCCTAATAGTAAAGGCTATGCTGCCAACTAAGAAAAGACCGAGGAATATTATTTTTAAGAATAACCTATACTCCTCATCATCAGGTCTCCTAGCCAGCTCAAGGATCTTCCTCCATGTCTCGAGGATTGATGACATAGTGCTCCAAAATAGTATTATCATATGGAGGCATAAAAGCGATTTTAACCCTAAATTAGATTCTGACCTCTACCCGCTCTGAAGGGGCGAGGGTTCCCTTCAGGACGGTTCATTGGTTCCCCCCATCTATTCGGGTTTACATCTGTCATTTGGGGGGCAGCGGGGGTGGTCAGAGATCCCCCTGATATTCTCAGGATCTTCAGAGCCCTCTTCCTTATGTTCAGCTTCCCAATGATGTCTCTGTCTGCTTCGAAACCGCATTTAGGGCATTCCGATGACGTCCCGTTGGGATCTACCTTCATGTGGGGAACCCTGTTTCTCTGCATGCCAGTCGATCCGCTTCCTTATTCTCCTGTACCCCATTATGGTGAGCCTCGTCCTGTGATCCTTGCTCTCGATCCTTCTCAGTGTGTTTATCAGCTCGGTTAAATCCTCTCTAGCAACTGCGTACTTAAGCTTCTTAGCAAGCTTCACGATCTCAAGAGATGTCTTCCTAGCCTAGCCCTTCAATATGTTCCTAGCCTTTCTGTGATAGGATCTTATTCTTCCCAGAATCCCTTTCCTCCACCAAGCAGGATATCTGGTGGATGAGTATTTCTTCTGGAGATTCTCCGCCAAGACCTTATACTTATGAGCCCTACAAACCCCAGCGTCTTTCTCTTCATTAATTATGTAATTGCCATACACCATCTTCCTCTCATTAACATCAACAGTAACAACATCTCTAGACTAGCACGGCTTTGGTCTAGGGATCTTCTCGAATATTCATAGGATCATCTTATTATTATCTTTATATACTAGCCTAGCCTCTCCATTCTCATAGTCATTGTATCACCTGTCCCAGCCAATTATCCTCAGCCTTATCCCGCCTATGATCTCCACATATCCTTCTTTAACACTTTATCCCGAGCCTTGATGCAGAAGTATGCTTAGCTTCCTAACCCTAGGCCTCCTACCCCTCCTAGGATTATTCCTCCAGGCATTAGCATTAGCAAGAGCATCCCTATAGCAGTCAACAGCAACCCTGGATGGGAGGCCGAACCCCCTCAGCTCTCCGTATAGAGCGTTGTGAACCCTCCCAATGCTCCTCAGGTTTAGGCTCAGGATCCTGTTTATAGTGTAGTTAAGAGCAACATTGTATCTCTTGAGGAGCTCTATGGCCCAGGCTCGGGACTAACCATCACCCCGATCGAGATGGTTAGCGACCCCTCACCACCAGAGGCCATAGAGCCCCTCCAAAAACAAGAACCTAGAAAGCTAATAAAAACATCCCCGCCCTTAAGGGCAAGGGCTTTCGGTTGTAACTATACAGGAGCCCTCATGATCCTTTCTTCATGTTCTCAGGAGAAGTTTAGCTCTTTCCCCACCGGATTATAGGATCTCTACTAGGCTACTTGTCCTCATATATTAGTGCTCCCATGGTGGAGGATCAAATTTCATGGCTGGATCCTACTTCTGCAGGGCCGCAGGATCCCACTGCAAGATATTACAACTGAAAGCCTTACCCTATAAGGCGATGATGAGATCAGAGGTTTAATAATAAATGATATTATGTGCATTTGTGAATAGCGATCTCTGGGCGCTGGAAGCATTGAGCTTAAACTTCTCACAACCTGGTATGAGGTGGCGATAGGAGTTCTATAGCGTTAAAGCAAAACGGGCTAAGAGGCATATGTGAAGCAGATGAGCGGTAACTTAAGTGATCATAGAGATTGAAAGAGCCCTTATAGGCTCTTATTGATAAAATAGATTAGGTGGTGCTTAGTGACGCTTTGCGATCCGATCTATGTGGATGTGAGAGGCAAGAAGATCGAGATCAATGAGGATGTGATTAGGATTTTGAATAACTATGTTAAGATGGAGTATAGCCTTGAGAAGCTGGCCCAAGATCTTGGTTTAGAGAGCTGGGAAGAGGCATATGAGTTTGTAAAATCTGTACCAGCGTGGATAATGTGGATATCACCAACTATATATAAACTAGAGAAGCAGAGGTGTAAAGCTTCTGGAAACAGCTCCGGATCTTGAACGAAATTGTAGATCCTGATGCTAGCCTTCGATAAGATCCTGGATCTACGTGAGCTCTATATAAAGAGCTGTTGCACCTCCAAGACCGTGGCACATAGAGGCTATACCTCTTTTACCCCCTACACGTCTAAGAGCATTTATAAGCGTAGTTACTAGCCTGGCTCCTGTGGCGCCCAGCGGGTGGCCCAGGGCTATCGCACCACCATATATATTTAATCTATTCATCGCTATGCCTAGCTCTCTGGTGAATATATATGTTGAGACGGCGAAGGCCTCGTTATTCTCATATAGATCTATATCGTTTGACTCTAGCTCAGCAGCCCTCAAGATCTCTCTCACAGCGGGTACAGGAGCCCATGGAAACTCGCTCGACTCTGTATCTATGCTTGAATACATCTTGAGCCTCGCTATAGGCTTATAACCCCTCTCCTCTGCGAACTCCTCTCTCGCTAGGATGAGTGCTGCGGCTCCATCGCTCAGCTGGGATGAGTTGCCAGCTGTATGGGGGCCTTCGGGGGTGAACACGGGTTTCATGCTCCTTAACTTTTCCATCGTTAGATCATCCCTTATGCCCTCATCTTGCTCTAGATAGTATGTATTATCTCCCTTAGTGATCTTAATAGGGACTATTTCGTCCCTGAAAAACCCGGAATCTCTTGCTTTAGTAGCCCTCATATGGCTCTCAAGCCCTATTAGATCGAGATCTTCTCTCGAAGCACCTATCCTCCTCGCATATAGATCCGCGATCTTCCCCATATGATACCCTGTGAAAGGATCTAAGAGACCATCGACAAGCATGGAGTCAGCTATATTAAGCGATCTATTTGTCAGGTGGGGCACACCCCATCTAAAGCCCTGAGGGATCAAGTAGGGAGAGCTACTCATACTCTCCATACCACCCGCAATAGCCACATTAATAACCCCTTTCTCAAGATATAGAGCAGCTGTAGCTATAGAAGCCATACCAGACGAACACACCATATCTACATTCATACAGTCCTTAGAGGCCGGTATACCAGCCAATATAGAAGCCTGCTTTGCTGTGAGCATCCCGCTCCCCGCCCTTATAACATTGCCCATCACCACCAACCCTATATCATCTACATCTACCCCAGATCTAATCACAGCCTCTCTAATAGCTATCGATCCCAGCTCTGACGCTCTTAAATCTCTAAGGCTTCTGCCAAACTTCCCTATCGGTGTCCTAACAGCCGAGAGTATAACTATACCCTCGAATCTTAGCAGCATAGCCTTCCAATATAAATACCACTCGGAAGCTATTAACTACGTGTCCCCTGTTAGCGCAGATAATATTAGTATTTATAAATACCGCTAGGGCTTTTCAATTTTTATGATTAATTATGTTGATGCTTACCCGATTCCTCAAGCCTACAAATCCCTGTTACTTAGCTATGTTGAGCAAAAATGATAAGGATATAATAGCATTCTTAGCATCTAGAAGCTCTTGGTGTACCATAATGATCAGAGCTTCTGGGGCTCTAAACAAGACTACTCTCACTATGGAAATAGAATTAGGAGATAAAATCGTCTGGGGACGTCAATTTGTGGATGCTTTTGAATCGATTCATAGGTAGCCGTTCACCCGAGAACGGCTATTGCCGCCCTCGGCTCATCATGGCATGACCCTGGCGGGCTACGGGAGTGCAGCTCTCCTCACGCACCCAGAGCCTACTAAATAACAAAGGATTGTTCATAAGCTTTACCAGGAGTAGCTAAACATAGATGTATATAAAACATTTCTATTAACGTAAAAAGGATACAACACATCAAGTTAAGGCAATTATTCTTCGTATAGATATTACGTATTGTAGCTGGTAGAGGGGTTCTCGGTGGTAGTACTTGATCTACAGACTACTTATTTTCCTCTGAGCATAAATATATTAGAAGCTGGGTGCAGCAATTGGCTGAGGAGTTTATAAACCCCTATGATATGAGTAGGCTCAGTATAGCTGAGATGAATCTCCTTGAGAAGATGAAGAGCGATTCTAAGATACTTGCAGACGAGATCTTAGAGTTAAAGACCATGTTCCAAGAGATCCTTGGTAAGAATATGCAGGCTGCGAGGAATAGAATGGAGAAGATAAGGAAGCATAAGGAAGATCTCCAGGCTGAGGGTTTTAAAACCCTTGAGTACCTGGTCAGAACCGGGTTAGGACTGCAGTTTAAAGATATATATGCAGAGGTGATAACCGGGATGATAGCTGTTGGTGAGAGTGCCGCAGATGTCTCACTATACCTAGATATTCTTAATAGCGGTTCATCAATCCCGGGTGATGTAGCTAAGCCTATTGAGGAGCTTATATTAGTAGTTGAGGGTCAGGCTAAAAAGCTTGAGGATCTCTTAGCGAGTCTCAACGTGAATCCTAAGACAGCTCCTAAAGATTCGGCTGAGATTGAGGCACTCGAGGAACAGGCTGATGAGGTATATAGAAATACGATACCATATATAATCAAGAACATGTCCAAATCTCCTGAAGCTTTGATCCCTGTTATGGAGATCATAGAGAGGCTGGAGGGCATCTCAGATACCCTGTGGAGGCTCTCGATATATCTTAAATATGTCGCTATGCATAGAACATAGAGCTCTATGAGAGGTGTTATAAAAGCCTATGGGTATAGAGGCTAGAACGAGGATCCGCGATAGATCTGCTGATAGGGAGGGTTTTAAGGAGAGCTATGAGGCTGTAGTAGTTGGTGTAAGATCCCTCGTCTTTGATCCAGAAGGAGTCGAGAAGATCTACTCAGCAGGCTTCTACGGAAAACCATTCGGGGTTAAAAAGCCGAAGCCGAGTATGAGGTATAAAGGTCCTCTAGAGCTTTCGATGTTAGAGACCCTCTATCTATGTGAGAAAGGGGTTCTAAGGCTCATAATGAATGGATCAGAAATCAAGTGCAGGGATTTCAAGGAATATGCTGAGAAGATAGATAGGGATTTTGAACCCCAGTACATGGTGTACCGGGATCTCAGGGATCGGGGCTACGTCGTTAGATCCGGGATGAAATATGGAGTGGCCTTTGCTGTATATGAGAAGGGTCCTGGCTATGAGCATGCCCCATATCTTGTAGATGTTATTAAGATGGAGGAGACATTGGATCCCATAATGATCGTGAGAACAGGCAGGCTAAGTCATAGCGTTAGAAAGACACTGATCTATGCAGTTGTAGGGAAATCGGGGGATATAAGATATATAGGCTTTAAGTGGATAAAGTTTTGAGGAACAGAGGCTGGATACTTGAGCCATAGAGACGATAAGAGGCATAGTGAACCCAGAAATCGGGGGGAGGAGAGGCACAATAGATATGGGGGTGAGAGGTTCCGAAGGGATAATAGAGATCATAGAGGCTATAGAGGAGGTTTCCAGCATCCTCATCAAAAGGACCAGAGGTTCGGCAGAGTAGATAGGCATGTATCGAGGGAGGTAAGCCTCAGAGAAGGGGAGCTCAAGCCGATGCCCGACGGGAAGAGGTGTAACCCGCTATGTCCTTACTTCAAATGCTCTAAAAAAGCTCTCGATGTTGTGAGGAGGGATGAGGGTGGGAGGATGAAGTTTGTGGGTTTCTGCAACTGGGTAAACGATCTATGCATTGGGGGTGTATGTCAATTCTCAGGGTGTGAGAAGTTCTATTTACTCCCAGACGGCTCCTGCTTATACGCTATAGAACAAGGCAGGAGATCTGCTAGCGAGGATATGTTCAGGGAAATAGAAGAGGAGGAGGAAAAGGCTAAGAAGTTTAGAGGTCTCCTGAGCCGAAAGCTCGGTGGCAGAGGTTTTGAGCTTGAGTAAGGCCCCGGTCTCTAGACCATCTCCTATAGATGTCATGCTCGACACCAAGCATATCTAGTACCTTTCCTACTACGAAGTCCACCATATCCTCGATCCTGTTTGGGTTTGTATAGAAGCCTGGAGACGCTGGTATCACTATAGCGCCTGCCTCAGCTACGGAGAGCATGTTCCTCAACTCTGTAACCCCTAGAGGGGTCTCCCTTATTAGGAGAACGAGGGGCCTTCTAATTCTGAGAGCATTAATAGCTGTTCTAGTTACGAGGTTATCCGCTATACCAGAAGCAACCTTTGCCAATGTCGTAAGGGAGCACGGTGTTATAGCTACCCCCTTTACTTTGATTAGATAGCTTGTTGAGCTGGGGGGCGCATCGATCTCATCATCAAGATATAGGTTAGAAGCAAGGGAACTAACCTTATTCATAAGCTCCTCACCTGGGAGACACTCATACTCAGAGACCTTAAGAGCCTCTCTAGTAACTATAGCATCTACCCTCGATATTTTTGAGAGTTCTTCAACAATCCTTAAGCCGTAGATCACACCACTAGCCCCCGTTATAGCAATCACATATGTCAATGCTATCCCCCATATTTTTAGTAATAGAGCAAATAACGCTTATCTATGATATGCTACTCCGAGTTCCATTAGATTAATAAATTAAATATCAAAGGAGTTCTGCGATATTCCTGCTAGCCCAACGACATCTAAGATCTAAGGGATAAGAGGTATTAGGATCTAGGTTTTTAGGTATAGTGATGATCTATAGATGATCTGGCTATATTCTTTTGATCCAGATTCCAGGCGCTATCTCTTCGACCTCTCTTCCCGGTCTACCTGTTTCTACTCCTCTCACTCTATGCAGATCGATGATCTCTGTCCTGATCAATGTCGCAGCCGGGTTATCTAAATATATAATAGCTTCGAGACTATCCGAAAGCCTCATCCCCCTCTCCTTCTTATACTTCCATATAGCAGAATTTACCTTCATTAGAAGCTCAAGAGGCTCTTCATCCCAGTCTTCCCAATCTTTCAAGGGCTCTGGGAATCTCTCTAGGTGTATAGATCTCCCCCTCACGCTCCTCCAGAGATAGTCTGTGAAAAAGGGCATGATAGGTGCCAACATCCTTAGAATCGAGTCCAGGGATCTGTGGAGAGTATACCAGGCCCCCTTCTGCTCTTCTGAGCTATATTTATTTCCATCATTATATGCTCTTGCCTTTACAGCCTCTAAATAGTGATCTGCGAAGATGCTCCACGTGAATTCGTATATCGAGTGAATAGGTTCATAGACATCGAAACCTGAGTATGCGTTGTCAACCTGCTTCACTACCTTAGAGAGCTTTGCCAGAAGAGCTTTGTCTATGGGTCTCAATAGGTATCCCCCGCTCGGATCCGGAAATCTCGTTATGAATCTAGCTATGTTCCATACCTTTGTTATGAAAAGGGCCCCAGTCCTTATCATGTTCTCGCTAAATCTATAGTCATAACCCAGCCTGGCGGATCCTGCTGCCCAGAATCTAAATGCATCAGCCCCGTATTTCTCTATATATGGCTCAGGATCTATTACATTGCCTTTACTCTTATGCATCGCCTCGCCCTTTTCATCTAACCCCATACCGCTGATCCTGGCCCATCTAAATGCAGGGGCTCCGAGTAATAAATAGATTCTCAGGATTGTGTAGTATAGCCAGGTCCTTATGATCTCGTATCCCTGGGGCCTCAATATATTGCCAAATGCTTCCGAAAACAGCTTCTCATTCCTCATATAGCCCGAGGCGTAAAGAGGAGATATGCTCGAATCAAACCACGTGTCAAAAACCCTCTTATCTCCCTCTACATATTCTTTCCCAGCGCCGCACTCTGGACATCTATCGAATGGGGGAGGGTCTCTCCATGGTCTATAGTATTTCCCAGGCTCTGGAACTAGATATGCTCCACAGGATCTACACCTCCACAGGGGTACCTCGGTCGCATAGTATCTAGTCTTAGAGATCGGCCAGTCGATCCTCAGACTCTTTATCCAATCAACAAGCTTCTGCCTATGGAACTCCGGTCTAAACTCGATCCTTTTGCTGACTTCTATCAACTCATCTACATAGTCAAGCTGTTTTAAAAAGAGCTCTCTAGAATGTATTATCTCAACAGGTGTCCCGCATCTCCAGCATGTAGGTATCCTCCTACCCTCGATCCTCTCGATCTTCTCTAAGATATTCATGCTCCTAAGTTTCTCAACAATCTTCTGTCTAGCCTCTTGGATTGTGAGCCCCCTTAGATCTCCTGCCAGCTCGTTAAGCTTTCCATCTCTGTCAATAACGATCCGCACCTTATCTACTAGCCCCAGCTCTCTTATAATCCTCATATCCCTCGAATCCCCGTAGCTACAGATCATCTCTATCCCAGTCCCGAACGAAGGATCTACCTCGGCATGTGCCACTATAGGAACCTCATAGCCATATATAGGAACCCTGGCCCTGGCATTGCCCATCCCTCTATACCTAGGATCCTCTGGATTATGGGCTAGAGCAACCATCGCCCCCAGAAGCTCTGGCCTTGTTGTCGCGATCACCACGCTGGATCCGTTAGTAAGTTCTATCCTTATATAGTATAGATCCGATGGCCTCTCTATATACTCTAGCTCAGCCTCGGCAAGAGCTGTCATACATCTAGGGCACCAGTAGACAGGCCTCTCAGCCTCGTATATAAGCCCCTTCTTCCACATATCGATGAATGTTGCTTGGGTGAGCCTCCTATATTCCGGGCTATCAGTTCCATTGATCCAGTATTCGAAGGAGCATCCAAGCCTCTTCCAGATCTCAACGATCTCCCTCTCCACGGCGTCAAGCCTCTCTTTACATAGTGCTAAGAACCTCTCCCTACCCTCAACAGTTCTAGCCATCTCATGCGGATTAATGCCTGTTTGTCTCTCAACAAGAATCTCTACTGGTAACCCGTTTCTATCAGCATACCACGGTACTATAACCTTATAACCCTTCATCCTTAAATACCTAGCCACCATATCAATTTGAGCATAATGCGCAGCTCCCCCGACATGCCACTTACCAGATGTATAGGGGGGTGGGGTATCAATAACTATGACACCTCTATCCCCCCCATAGGTCTCAGAACTATAGAGCCCTTCAGCTTCCCATCTCTCCACCAGCTCGGTCTCCTTCCTATGATCCCATCTCGTCTCCCTGATCAGATCTTCGCCCATGATCCCTCCTACCGCTTGTCCCCCGATGGTTGTTGATTATCACTGATATTAATTTGTTTTGGATTGTTTTGTCTCTTGATCCACAGGGTTTTTAGCCCTGTGGCATCGGGGGACTTCCACCTCCCCCACAGGGTTTTAGATACCCCTGTGGTTTCACTGGTGGCTGTGGAGCCCAGCGGCACAATGCTCCCATCTAGGGCTAGACTTGAAACCCCGAAGCCCTTCTGGGCAGAGCCCTCATACAGGGCTTCGGTCTCGGGAGCTCTAAGCATCATAGCATCCCGAGGTCTCTCTACACCAAGATCTAGCAGAGATATCACCTCATCATCAAAATAGATAGGGATTGGGTGCTTATAAGCTTAAGTTGGATAACAAACGAATATAAAAGCATCCCCATTACCATGAAAAAAGATACAGCCCTCTAAGTCTATACCAAGAAGGATTATTATACTTTAATTGATTCAATAAAGGTCAGCAATCAATAGATGGCCTTCTTCCCGCCCTGAAGGACGAGGCTTGTCAACACACTATGTCAGAGACATGCTAAGCCATGCACAGACAACAGGACAAGCCTCGTCCTTCAGGGCGGGGTGGTGTTTGTATTTTTAATTTCTCTAAGAAAATATCTATGACCGTGATGAGGTATATAAGGCTTTGAGGGTTTTGAGGGTCAATGCCTCGGATGGGCACTTCGTTAGAGAGCCCCGATGTCCCTAGGGGGAGATCCTGAAGCGTACTCCCAACCCGATGATCATGATAGAGCTAATAATCCCCAGCCAGGGGCTAACATCCGAGATCCCTGCATAGAAAAGATGATCTAATATAGAATTGAAAGTGAGAGAGGGAAGGGGTTATCTCTATCCTAAAGGACGACGCCCTAGTTGTTCTGAAATTGTTTTTGGTTTTATATAGGTTCAAAGGTTTAGTGGCGAATCTTCATGAAACCCTCACGATATGGGTGGTGCGGAGGCTCAAGTGGGGCATATACAGATACCGAGGGTTAGAGAGAACTAGGGTGCAGGGTTTCCCCACAGCAATGATCCTGGGGAAGCAATGAAGGAGGAGCTGTGGGCAGGGGTCACCTAAAGCGAGTGGATTTAGTTGATATGGCAGGGCAGTGAAAGCCCTGCCCAATGCGATGAAACCAAGGGGGAGGCTTGACAAATACTAAGCTCAATGAAACCCGAACCCCGTAAAAGAGGTAGCTCTATGGAGAGAATATAGAGGAGGAAGCGATTAAAGCGTTGTTGATAAATAATTAATAGATGATGAAGCCGCTCCAAACCAAGAGGTGAGGATCTCGCGACGAACTGATCTAAGGAGGTTAAAGCCAATGGTATTCAGGCCAGGCAAATCCCATACTTTAGGGCGGGGCTGAACCCTTTTTCATGATAGTAGAAATCTTTTATATTCTTTCATTATTAATTAATTTTGTGTAGAGGTTATGAGACCTAAGGAGGCTTGCCTGATCTTAGGAATTTCATACTCAACACTCTTAAGGTGGATTAGGGGAGGGAAGATAAAGGTAGTAACTACTGAAGGAGGAAAATATAGGTTAGATTTATAAGCTTTAATTTTATTTATTATCAATTGATAATTGGAGTGGAGGTTTAGAACAAAGAGAGGTCTAGGGATAATGGCTGGGAGGAGGAAAAAGAGCAATGGGAAGTGGGTTGTCAAGCCGGACGACAGGATCTTTGTTAGTAGAACCACTGTTCTACCCTCAAAGCAATTATCTAAGAGAGAATTCAGGGTATCGGAAGAGATCGTGAATATATATAGCAAGATGCTTGGAGATGTGCTTCCCCACGCATCTAGGAATATTATTGGGAATTACTATAGGCTTAAGAATGGGAAGTACCAAGAGCTAAGGAATATAT
>JAVVGE010000071.1:0-12616 GCA_032249255.1 Desulfurococcales archaeon
AGCTGGGTTTAGACACCGGTCAGGCAGGGGCTCTTTTATACTCATTAATACATACAGAATTAGTGAGGGCTATATTGAATGAGGTACAGGAGCAGGTTATCATGGGCTGTGTCCTAGGCGATGGAAGACTAGATAAGCCTTTTCATGCTAATTCGAGATTACTTGTGAGACATAGTATAAAGCAGTATATGTATCTATTACATAAACATGGTGTGCTTGCACCGTACTCGCTTAGTATATTTGTATACGACATAATCGATAAAAGATCAGGTAGAACATACAGAGCTGCAGGCTTTAATACTATCAGAAGTGACTACTTCACTTATCTTTATAGACTCTTTTACCCCAATGATACCAAGGCTGTGCCCCATGATCTGGTCGAAATAGCCAATGAGATCGCTTTAGCCATTTTTATAGGTGATGACGGAACCTACGATATAAATTCTAAAACAGTGAAGATATCTGTTGATGTATATAGTTATGAAAGTAGAATAGCTATTAAGAGACGGTTATCTGAGAGGTTTGGATTGGAAGCCACTATAGAAAAAGACCGAATATATGTAATGAGACGGAGTATGCCTAGACTTGCTGACCTAGTTAAAGACTATCTGCCACCTAGTATGCACTACAAACTTGGTATTGTCCTCTACACTAGGATCCGGATAGCCTCGTTTACCTCTACATAGACTGCCCAGGCTTATTTCCCCTGCCTGCCGGTGGAACAGACCGTCGTGAGACAGAGGGGTGGCTAGGCTTTATTATCCCTATATAAGGCTTTGTTGCTATAGGGGGATTGTATGCTAGATTATTTAGCAGGATCTATGATTCATCAAAGGAATTTCTAAAGTGTATCTGTGTAATGATTAAGACACTAATGGTATATGGCTGCAGAATTCATTGGGATAGTTCAGTATGGTATCTATCGATATATAGCAGAGAATTAGTTGAGACGCTGAAACCCAGACTAACAGATCCATTAAATGATAAAGAGTGGCTTAAAGGATTCATAGACGCCGAGGGTAGCATATATGAGTGGGTTCATAAAAATAACAAAACGTACTACCAGATATCCATAACAAACAATAAAAAGATTTCTCGTGGAAATATGCAAGCCATATATTACGATTATATCTATAGCCTAGCCTCCCTCCTCAAAAGGTCGGACTCTACCCACGGGGGGTGCGGGCCGCCTGAGGGGAGGGTGACCCAAGTACGAAAGGAACGGGTCGCCGCGGCCTCTAGTCTACCGGTTGTCCGGCAGGGCATATGCCGGGCAGCCACGCCGCTAGGGATAACCGCTGAAAGCATCTAAGCGGGAAGCCTGCCCCGAAAAGAGGCGGCCGTTCCGCCCGTGAGGGTGGACGAGGGCTCCCGTAGAAGACGGGGTTGATGGGGCGGGGGTGTATGCTCCGAGGTTTTTCCGAGGGGCGAGCCTGCCGCTCCCAATCGCCCGAGGCTGTGGGCCTTGCCCAGGGGGTGCTCACGCGGGTTTCCGTGTGGGTGGGGCTGGCCTGGGTGCTTTTGTGGGTTGCCAGCGCTCTTGGGGCTTGTTTTATTCTATTTTCTCTATTATTTCGTGGAATGTGTTTTTTCTGCAGTTTCTGCAGTAGTGGTATAGGGTTTCTAGTTCTGATACTCTGTAGCTTGCCTCGAAGATCCATGTTTTTCCGCATGATCTGCATCTGAGTCTCCAGCCTGGCAAGTGGATCCCGGTATTTTTTATCCCTCTGGGGGATATATCTCGGGCCCCGATGCTGCCGACGGGCGGTCTGAGGGGTGAGGAGCTACTGCAGCCCATAGGGGCCCGATGCTGAGGAGTGGATATGGTGATGGGTGATCGGCCCACGCAGCCTGAGATCTATCTGCTTATCAGTCTGACATGGGGAGTTATCTAGGGTGTCTGGGCTGTGGTATCTATCTCCCTTGTTATACCCCATACTGGGGATCCCTCTAGACTGGCTGGTCTCATAAGATCTGTCTCTAGGATCGGCGGTGTTTCCGAGATCATAGTGGTGCTCTCATCAGCAGCCCCTGCTAGGATCCCTGGTAGGAGGGTCAGGGTTTTGTATCAGAGTATTCTCAGATACCCTGGTAAGGGGATCGCTATGAGGGATGGCTATTACTTCTCAGAGGGGGATGTGGTGGTTTATATAGATTCCAACGTTGATAAGCCGGATCCGAGGGATATAGTGGAGCTCTACAGACCTATCCTAGATGGATATGCAGACGTGGTGAAATCAGGGATCTCTAGGAGGTTCCAGCAGATCGAGGATCGTGTGAGGAGCCTGCTAACAAAGCTATACCCAGGGCTGGGAGGGATAGAGCATCCCCTAAGCCCATACACCGCTGCGAAGAGAAAAGCGCTATCCACAGTGGAATGGGAGCCCGGCTGGGGAGCTGACATAGCGATGCTAATAGACACCCATGTAAACGGCTTCAGAGTATCCGAGATCCAGACGGGGCTTAGGGAGAAGCCTAGGAGGGTGTACCAGCTATACAGAGAATCTGTTGAGGAGATAATGAATACAATAGTAAAGAGGGGGATTAGAGATAATAGAATAAAGAATGGGGAAGCAGATAACATAGTTAGAGAAATACTGAGGGGAATAGGTGGCGAGGCTTGAGACACATAGTACTGGGGTCATCACACTACACACCCCTAATACTCTCAGCACTGAGAGAGACAGACCCAGCGGGATTAATAATAATCATGGATAGATCTAGAGAAGCTGCAGAGACACTCGCAAACATGGTAGGAGGAAAACCAGTCTCAGGAGACCCCATGGACCCGAGGACACTGGAGAAGGCGGATATTGAGAAGGCAGACATATTCATAGCATCAAGCGACTCAGACGCAATGAACATAAAGATATCTGAGGCAGCTAAGAAGAACTACAAAATACCCCTGGTAATAACCCTAGTAAATAACCCAGCAAACATGGAGGAGGCAGTGGCTAGGGGGGCGGACTATGTTATAAGCCCATCATCCCCCCTGCAATCACATATAAAGGCGATCCTATCAACAGACAAGTGGGTAAAGACAATAACGCCAGAGTTTTTCGGGATAGATATATACCTCTACAGAGTGGTGAGAACATCGATGCTCGGCATAACCCTCTCACAGATAAGGGACGAGCTGAGAGGGGTAGAGGCATACATAGTAGGGCTAACAAAGGCAGGCTCCCTAATAAGAGACCCAACATACGAGCTCAGAGAGGGGGATGTGATAATCCTAGTAGCACCGAGGGGCATGGGAGAAGCGGCTGTGGAGAAGATAAGAACCATGTTAGCAAGAATACAGAGGATAAGGGCTGAGATGGAGAGCAGGAGGAGTGTCTATCCATGATATGGGAGGCTCTAGCACTCCAGCAAGCGGATCAGCAGCCGATATCCCCAACAATCCTTATAGTGAGGATCGCTGAGGCCGGCATAGTGATCCTAGCAACATATGTTGTGTCTAGATACATAGTAGGCTACATACCGAGGCTACTGCCAGCACCGGCACAGCCGAGGCTCATATATAGCTTCGTAACGGCGGTGAAATACCTAGTATATGCAGTTGGAGCCCTAATAGCCCTTGCAATCATAGCCCCAGAGCCAGGCGTCTTCTCAGCCCTGATCCTCGTGTTAGGGATAGGGGTTATAATAGCGTTCAGCGATCTCCTGAGGAACTGGGGAGCCGAGATATATGTGAGGAGCTTCACATCCCTCAAGATAGGCGACCAGGTGGAGGTGATGGGTAGAGAGGGCACTGTTATATATATGGATTCAAGGGGCATAGTGGTTGAGACACCGACTAGGGAGAAGATCTATGTCCCTAACACCTATCTAGCATCCGCACCAATAATAAATAGAACAAGCCCCTTCGGAACAATATATAGGATCAAGATCCTCGTGCCAGGGGAAAGAGACGCTGAGGAGGCGCTTGATAGGATAAGGGCTATCGTATCAGCAATAAGACCGGATCTGGTAGAGGAGCCCATAGTATCTAGGAAAGGGGTTAGGGAGGGCTATGCGGAGTATGAGGTAGCTGTATCGCTTCTAAATATTAGAAAGATAGGCTACGTCGTGGGGTATATAAAGGAGGAGGTTGAGAAGATATTCCCAGGGGCTAGGGTATATACCTAGATCTCGACATGCCTCAGCTGATCTAGAACATAATCCCTGATCTCCCTGGGCTTCGGGAGATCCTTCAGGATCTTCCCCCTAGACATGTAGAGATCCAGCATTGGCCTAGCCCTAGAGCCATCCCCACATAGAGGGGGTTCAGAGCCCCATGGGAGCACATGATCCTCTAGACTGTTGGGGCATCTATAGAGCTGCTTAAAACCAGGCAGCTTCCCCCTCTTGGATATTGGTATCCATCTACTATCCCTCATAACCTCAACAATATCCATGCTGAAATCAACGCTTGGTGGGAAGGCTATGGAGGTCCCCACACCGAAGCCATCTACAATATCCTTCAGGTCCATGATCTCCTTCTCATCTATCCCCCCGCTCACGAAGATCTTAACGCTCCTATATCCATGGAGATCCAGGATCCACCTAACCTCCTTAACAATCATCCTCATATTACCCCTCCTAGAGCTCGGGGTGTCAAGCCTAACCCCGTATAGCTTCTCACCGAGGAGCTGGGCTGCCATTAGGCTCTCAACCCTCTCATCATAGAAGGTATCTACCAGCATGATCCTTGGGACCCCGGGCTCCACAATCTCGTCAAAAGCCTTCCAAGCCTTCGCCTGATCCCCGAAAACCACTATAAGGGCGTGGGGCATGGTGCCCACAGGCTTCACACCAAGGAGCTCCTCGCTATAGGCTCCCGAGACAGCGTCACAACCGCCTATGAAAGCGGATCTATCTAGCATAGGCCCTATAGCCGGGTGGGCAGCCCTGAGGCCGAAGAAAACAACCATCCTGTCCCCAGCGAGCTTCTTGATCCTAGCTGCCTTAGTAGCTATAGAGGATGCGTGCCTAATAATCCCGAGAACAGCTGTCTCGAGATCCAGGATCTCCCCTATAGGCCCCTCAATAACCATCACAGGATCTAAGGGCCTGAACACAGTCCCCTCAGGAACAGAATATATATTCACATCCCTACCCTCAAAAAGCCTCAGAGCATCCTCAAGCCCAGCAAAAACCCCCCATCCCCAGCCATGGGGAAGGCTATACACGTGGGCCTCAATCCTAACCATGGTCCTATCAAGACCCCTCTCCCTAAGGATCTTCAAACTCCTCAGGAAATATATATCAGTAACCCAACCGGACCTAATCCTCTCCCAATCAGCCACTTTCAATTCTACTTTCAATTCTATAGTAGATCACCCTTAACGCCATGAGGCCCCCATCTGAGGAGAGCTCAAGCATCATCACTCTCCGAGGATATCTATATGCCCAATACATAGGGGTTTCACCTTATCATCTAATATTATTAAGGATTAGATGCTTATATGCTTAAGCCCAGCATTCTCTCTCCATGCTATACCAAGTATTCATAGATAACCTGAGATATTTAAATTTATTGGTAATCCTGTAACAGCCTAGAGAAAGCGATAGAAAACAATATGTTCTACGAAGTCGCAGGCCTCATAGAGGAGCTAGCGGGGGAGAATAACGCTGTTGTTATAATGAGGTATCGATTGTGATGATAAGGAGATGATAGAAAGGAATAGGGGTAAAGGCTAGGCACAGAATTTATCAGTTGAGTGTATCTAAGCTGATAAAGTTGCTTGAGGATAGACCTATACACGTTGAAAGGGTCTCTGAGAGGGGTCTTCAAACGTGGATCCATTCTCGATGAAGAGGATCGAGGATTACAGCTCCCTGGTGATCCGCACTGGGACGAGGGGGCTAACAGGAGATACAATATTATGAAGACGATGTTGATGAGAGCATATGTAGATAGCAGGGTTGTTGGGAGAGCCATGGTGTGAGCGATAAATATTAGACATAAGTACCTGTCCTCAGGTGAGAGGCCTGTGATCCTGTACCGAGGGCTAACCCGCCACGGAATTAAAGGTGATCAAAACTATTTAGAAGTGCCGTAGATGGGGAACATAAGTAGCCTAAACCCGTGTTTTCAGAACCTAAAAGATGGAAGAGCTAACGACTCCTCGCGCTTTAGAGCGATGCATTCGAGCTGTAATGAGCGTTATTCCCATCAAAACCATAGATCAGAATCCAGATCCACGCTTAGATACCGCTTGTCCCCCGATGGTTGTTGATTATCGCTGATATTCTTGTTTGGTGTTGCTGTGCTTCCTGATCCACAGGGTTTTTAGCCCTGTGGTTTCATTGGTGGCTGTGGAGCCAAGCGGAAAGAGGCTCCCATCTACCTTTGGATCCCGAGGCTCTATTGGGGCAGAGCCCTCATCCAGGGCTTGGGTCTCGGGAGCTCTAAACATCATCGCTCCCCGAGGTCTCTCCACACCAAGATATAGCAGAGATTATCACCTCATTATAAATACAATTATGGATTGGATGCTTAAGCCTAAGCCCAGACATCAAACGAATATAAAAAGCATTCCCACAACCATGAAAAAAGGATACAGCCCCACATCTATATCTGTAGACAAGCCTACCTCCATTCTCGTACTGATCGTATCTTCTATCCCAGCTGATGGTCTCCAACTTAATTCCTCCTATGCTCTCTATTCAATCATCACTGATCCTATATCCTGTCCTTAGTATAATAGCATTGATAGCCTCTTGACCCTCGGCATCTTACCATATGGAGGCCTATGGAGGTTCCTCCTCTGGGCCTTGACTTTTAGGTTCTCTGGGGAAGTATTTATCTTTATGATTATGATGAGGTGTATAGTGTTTTGAGGACTTAGGGGTTAATGCCTCGTTAGGCACCCTGTTAGTGTGCTCCGATGTCCCTAGGGAGGAGACCCCGAAGCGTACCCCCAACCCAATGATCGTGGAGATAGAAGCATTAATCCCTCACCAGGGGGCTAACACCCGAGACCCCAGCATAGAAACCCCGCCCTTTAGGGCGGGGAGGGTGTCATATATGTTTCCAAGGATCTTCTGGGTCCTATTCAAGATCTTTGTGAAGCTCCGTTAAACCCTGCAAGGCCCTATAATTAACTTCAATTGTACCTCTGAGGTAGGATAGCTACTCCATATCGCTGGATCTTGAGAGTTTTATCGCCAGGGATCCTAGATTGTAGTTCGCTATATACTTCTTGTTAACAGCAAACCTCCTAATAGCTTCGAGATCGAGCCTATATTTCGAGGCTGTTTCTGATTTAACAAAGCAACCTCTATAAAAACATTGCTCTACCCAGTTTTCCTAATGCTTATTACCTCTAACAAGTATTTCTAGCTGGTGGCGTTATCTGAGCATGGCTATATGGCTAATAATAATTCGACAAAGCTCTACAGCCTCCCAGCCGAGGTGTGAAGTCCATGGAAATAACCCCTTATTAACAGAATGGATTGACTGAGGTGTGTTAGGATGTACTCGTTAAGCGCTAAGACAATGGCTAGGAGCTTCCCGAGGGTTCTAATGAATGTGGACTGGGATCTAGCTATATCGAGCTTTTTCATAAGGCTTCATGGCGAATTGAAGGACAACCTAGTGGGGATCGTGATTCCTGAGGGTGAGGTTTATGAGAGCAACGTTCTCGTCATAGTTAGGAGGAGGGATCTAGATACCATCTCTAGGATCCTTAGGATCGCTGGCGAGATCGAGGATATGTTCGGTGGAAGAGTTGTTATAAGCCCATACATAGCCCTCGAGGGTGAGGAGAACGTTATTAAGGCATTCAAAGAAGCTTCTAGAGGAGATGATCATGTGGATCAAGAGATCCAGAGGAAAGCCCTCGAAATATTCCGCGAGAAGCTGGAGGGCATTGACTATATAGTAGATGTTGTGATTCCTGAGGGTGAGGTTTATGAGAGCAACGTTCTCGTCATAGTTAGGAGGAGGGATCTAGATACCATCTCTAGGATCCTTAGGATCGCTGGCGAGATCGAGGATATGTTCGGTGGAAGAGTTGTTATAAGCCCATACATAGCCCTCGAGGGTGAGGAGAACGTTATTAAGGCATTCAAAGAAGCTTCTAGAGGAGGCAGCTAAGGATCTCGAGATCGGCTGTTATAACAAGGCTGCATCGGCATCCTACTTCGCAGTTAGAAAGGCCTCAGAAACACTACTCAGGATCCTAGGTGAGGCAGTCCCCAGGAGGGACGATAAGCTGGCCAACGCTATAAAGTACAAGGGCTTAACAGAGGTCTCCGAGATCCTGAAGATCCTCTACCAGGCCAGGAAAGAAGCTGACTACGGCGAGGGAGTAACCGAGGAGGAGGCCAGGGCAAGCGTCAAGATGGCTAAAAAAGCTATAGAGGCACTCGAGAGATTCATAAGCCTAGTTGGTAAAGACTCAGCAGATCCTTAGGTAGATATCCATTATCTACCTCTACAACCCCCCCTTCTAGGAACTACAAAAGAAACATCGAAACCCTCCTCAGAAAGATCCCACGCAAGGTCTAGGCTGACCTCCTCCCCGCCCTAGAGAGCTAGGGTTCCCTCTGGGCGGTTTATTGGTTCCCCCCATTTGTTCGGGTTTACATCTGTCATCTGAGGGCAGACGGGGTGGCCAGAGATCCCCCAGATATTCTCAGGATCTTCAGTGCCTTCTTCCTAGTGTTGAGCTTTCCAACAACGTCTCTATCTGCTTCGAAGCCGCATCTTGGGCATCTAAGTCTTCTATATCCAGCCTCTTCTAATCCTTTGGAACCGCATTTAGGGCATTCCGATGATGTTCCGTTCGGGCTTACTATGGCTAGTGGCACACCATGCTTCTCAGCCTGCCACTCTATCCACTTCCCAAGCCTTGAATATCCCATTATGGTGAGCTTTGTTCTGCGATCCTTGTTCTCGATCCTTCTCAGGGTGTTTACCAGCCCCGAAGATCCTCTCTAGCAACTGCGTGTCCAAGCTTCTTAGCAAGCTCCACAATCTCCAAGGCTGATTTCCTAGCCCAGTCCTCAAGGATATCCCTAGCCTTCCTATGATAGGATCTTATTCTATTTAGTATAGCTTTTCTCCTCCTCCATGCAGGATACCTTGGAGAGGAGTATCTCTTCTGGAGGCTCTCTGCTAGGAGTTTCCATCTATGGGCTTCACCGATCTTGGTGTCCCTCTCCTTGTTTATCTTATCATCTCCATATACTATCTTCCTCTCATTGATATCAACAGCTATAGCATCTCTAGGCTGGTAGGGCTGTGGCTTAGGCGCCTTCTTGGATATCCACAGAATCATCTTATCACCTCTATAGACTAGCCTTGCCTCCCCATTTTCATAGCCATCATACCTTCTATCCCAGCCAATGATCTTAAGCCTGATTCCTCCTATGATCTCAACATAGCCATCTTCAATTCTATATCCCGATCCTAGATGTAGCAACATGCTAAGCTTCTTAACCCTAGGCCTTCTACCCCTATAAGGGTTCCTCCTCCAAGCCCTTGCATTTGCAAGGGCATCCCTATAGCAGTCAATAGCAGTCCTGGATGGAAGTCCAAACCACTCTCTCAGCTCTCCGTATAGAGCATTATGAACCTCCCTAATACTCCTCAGACCCAGACTCAGGATCCTGTTTATAGCATAGTTGAGAACAACATTATATCTCCTGGGAAGCTCTATAGCCCCCGGCTCGGGACTAACCCCCATGCCGATCGAGATGGTTAGCGCCCCCTCACCACCAGAGGCCATAGAGCCCCAAAAATGATCAAAGTCCTAAAAGGCTTATAAGCAATAGCCATTCTAGCCCTGAAGGGCGAGGCTTTCAGGTTGTAAAGCCGCTAGGAGGCTAGCAGTAATGCTTAACCAGCATAGAATCGTTAATACATGGGCTAGAGCATATGATATACATGCATGGGGTTTTCACGAGACAGAGTACACTATGGATATAGGAGATGATGTTGGTTATGTGGAGTGGTTGCTAAACTATACAAAGCAATCAATTAAAAAAGGAGTAGTATGTAGGGTTTGTTCCAGCTGTATGATTTTGCGTAGAGATGAGACTATTGAGAGGCTTAGAGAGCTATTTAAGGATATCGACTTCATAACCACAGCTATCCTCTTCGGCTCCTTAGCACGGGTAGTATAGAGTGGCGCGATATAGATATTGCTGTAAGACCCTCTAGGGCTGTGGCCTCCTCGGTCTAGGATACATTGCCGGGAGGGTTGCTCAGGCGATCGGCGCCTCCGAAGATGTTGTAGATGTATTGAAATACCATAGAATTGAATTTTATATTAGCCCTCTATTGGGGGTTAGATGGCTGAAGAGATAAGCATTTTAAACATAATGGCAACGCTAGTACCGATACTGGCAACACTGGGGGTATAACATATTGGCTTGTGAGGAGGTTTGCGGAGATAGACTCGAGATTCAGGGAAATAGACAAGAGGTTTGCAGAGATCGATGAGAAGTTTAAGGAGTTCAAGGAATACGTTGATGAGAAATTCGCGGTTGTTGATCAGAGGTTCGATGATCTTAAGGCCTATATAGATAGGAGGATCACAAGGCTTGGAGAGGCATTCAGATCTTATCAGGAGTTCTTCATAGAGTACCTAACCTCCCAGGGGTTTTTGAAACCGTTGGAGGCATCTATGCTAAAAAACGAGGCTGCTAGGATAGCGAGGTTAGCATCTATGAACCCTATCTCTAAAGAGGAGTGGAAGAGGATCAAAGAGCTTCTGGAGAAAGAAGAGCTAACACTCGAAGAGGTCCTAGAGCTTAGAGAGCTAGCGAGAAAAGTCACCGATGAATATGGAGATAGGCCAGAGGCATGGAAGCTACATGCATATGCATCAATGATGGTTAGATACGCACTGAGGAAAATGAGGGAAAGAGAAGAGAAGAAAGACTAGATCTACTCCTGGACCCCTCTGCCCTGAAGATCTTATCAAAGATCTTACTGGCATATCATAGTACATATCCTATCACACATATAAATAACGCTCTTTCTTAATATTTAGCAGATATCTTCATATAAAGGTGCTACATTTCATATTGCTACACAGAGGTTTGATTGCATCTCAGGCCAACTGCAAACGTAGATGCATTGCTAGGATAGAGGCTTTTGAGAAGCAAGGACTCAGGGTAGATCCTAGGGCTAGGAGACTGTCAAGGGTCAAGCCATGCTTGATGTGAGGATCTCAGCTGAATAGCTCTCTAGGGTGACAAAGCTGGGAATGAACTATGCTGAGGCGGATCTCAGTGATTAGGTTTATCGATGGCTTGTAGATCCATGGGGATATAAAGACTTATTATATTTCGCTATCGGTAGGTATTTCTATAGGTGCTATATATGAATGTGCTGGGTAAGGATCTTAGAGAGTGGCTGGAGAGGATATGTCATAGGCTTCTAGAGTACGACCCCGAGATAGTTGAGGTCATCCAGTTCGGCTCTTCTGTCTATGCTTCTGAGCATGCTAGGGATGTTGATCTGCTTATTATCACTAAAAATCCTAGAGACTATGATAGCTACCTAGATGCTGTTGAAGAGGTCTCACCACCATTTAATGTAGATATAGTTGTTATTGGGGTTGGTACAAAGCTTAGAGAGGATTTTATAAGAGGGGTCTTGGGAGCGTTCAACATACTCTACGGCGATAGGAAACACCTGCTAGAATATTTTGCCAAGCTATGGTGTCTAGTGGGGCCGCGGGGATTTGAACCCCGGACCACGAGGGCCCAAGCCTCGCATCCTACCAAGCTAGACTACGGCCCCCATATATTGTATAGTTATCACATAGCTAAAAACTATGATGCTAGTGATAAAACAGGGTTAACATAGCTATTTTGGAATATAGGAGGAAGAGAGCAAAGGTGTTTTGAACCTAGACTAATAGCCGGGTTCATAGGCTTAGTTCTATCTATTATTTATTACCAATGCTAGATACTCTAGATACCTTGGAGAGGATGCTGAGGTCTAGGGACAATTGCTAAGAAGAAAGGGGAAGGAAAATAAAAAGTGAGTTATCAAGCCTAGTGATAGGATTTTTGTCGGTAGAACTGTTGTTCTACTATCAAAGCAGTTATCTAGGAAGGGATTCAGGGCATTAGAGTAGATCCTTAACATATACATCAAGATGCTTGAAAAGCGCTTTTCCGCGTATCTAGGAATATTATTAAGAACTACAATAGGCTTAAAAGGAATACGTGTCCCAGCATTCCATAACTCACTATATTCATAGTGTTTGTCAGGATACAACTAGAAGGGTATCTTCTCTTAGGAGGAATAGGGCTAGATAATATGCTGAAGAGATCTTCAAAGAGATCGTTAAGTACTTAAACCTAGGAAAAAGGATCTTAGGGGTAGGAGGATCGTGAGATATCTCTGGAGGAGATCTTAAGAGATTAATAGGCATCAAGTATACCTTAAGGTGAAGATGTTGGGAGGCATGCCAGTACTGAGGATCAACAGTGTTAGCCTATGGCTAGTTGATGACCACGTATGGAAACCAGTAAACCCTACGAAGATCATATAAATGGCTTTGAGAATATTTTCTTCACAAGTGTTGCCAGCAATACTCATAGGGGCTGGGCGCACCTCGATCTAGAGCCTACTAAGGAGTTCTACAAGCTACTGGCTAAAGGCTTT
>JAVVGE010000072.1:0-12502 GCA_032249255.1 Desulfurococcales archaeon
CAGAGATCTTCAGGGCCTCCAGAGCTGGTAGAGGCTCACCAGCTAGGTATGTGAGCAGCGCTCCACCCCCCGTCGAGATAAGAACCCTGGATCTATCGTATCTCTCCGGAACCATAGAGCCCAGATGCCCCCCACCTATTATCACCTTAGCACCTGAGGTCACTGCCTCCTTTAAAAGGGTCTCTGTACCTAGTCTGAATCTCTCATCCTCGATGTATCCTGCAGGCCCCCTCATAACAATCACCCTGGCTCTTCTCATGATCTTTTTAAACTCCTCCATGGTCTCTTCACCAATATCTAGAGCCCTACCACCAGCCCGAAGGTCGCTTGCTCTGAGGTTTTCAACACTACCCTTTCTGAGAACTCTATAATCAGTTGGCAGTATTATTGGTACACCCATCCCCATGGTCTCCCTAGCACTTTCTATGAATGATGTGTAGCCCTTAGACATTAGGAAAGATCTGTTCTCTTCACCGATATCCGTCCCGATGGCCATGTGATATAGAAGAGATATTAGCCCTGTGAGGAGTATAGCGTCCGCAGCCCTCTTAGAGGCTATATTCCTTATGATCTTAACTGTATCCTGAACCTTAGCCCCGCCAAGAACAAATATCCTGGGCCTGTTAATCCCCGACAGGGTGTTTGATAGCTCTACAAGCTCTCTCTCCATTAGAGGGCCTGCAACACCTCTCATAACTACCGGGAACCCCACTATACTTGGATGCGATCTGTGAGATGCTCCGAAGGCATCGTTAATATATAGATCTAAATGTTTAGAGAGCTTCCTAACATAGATCCTATTAGCCTGCTCCTCAGGAGGGGCCTCGATCATCTCCTCAGACAGGAACCTAATATTCTCTAGCATAATTGCTTCTCCAGGCCTTAGCGATGAGATCCTCTTTATGGCATAAGGACCTATAATATCGTCTACATATTCAACACTATAGCCTGAGTACTTCGAAAGCCTCTCAGAGTGCTCCATAAGCGATGTGAAATCACTGTCCCCAGGCCTTCCTTGATGGGCTATGATCGCTACACAGGCACCAATCTCAAGGAGTCTTTTCATGCTCTCAGCATGGGCCCTTATTCTACTATCATCGGATATATTCTTGATCTTAGGATCTATCGGGGAGTTGAGATCTAGCCTGAGAAGAACCTTCTTTGAAGATAGATCTATATCTTCGATCCCATAGAAGCCGAGGGTCTTATAAGACAAAATATCCCTACACTATATATCCTAGAGGGTTATTGAGATTAAACCCATCTACTACGTATATACCCATATAATTTATCTATAATAGAGTTAAATTGATTTATATGGATGCTATTAAGTTTACCTGCTACAGTTAACTATACTCCTCACTAGACATAAGATCTTTCAAGAGGCTCCTCATAGCACCTATAAGCTCTTCATTATTCTCCCTCCTTCTCACAGAGATCCTTACATAGCCCTTCCCAAGACCAGTGAATGAGCTGCAATCCCTCAGAGAGATCCCTCTTTTCACTAGACCCAACATGATGCTATCAATATGTTCTTCAAGCCATGAAAGCACATAGTTAGCCTCACCCCTATAGATTCTCGGGACACCTGCTTTTCTAAGACTGTCTATGAGATATCTCTTCTTCTGATTTATGTAAGCTCTGGACCTCTCTATGAAGCTTCTCATGTTCTCAGATTATTAGATAATAGCATGGAGATCGAGCACTCAGCAAGGGAATTAACGTTCCAAGGAGGCCTTATACCTTTAGAGTATCCCATATCTTTTTAGAAGATGTTATTATAAACCCTAGTCTGAGGCCGGAGATTGAGAGCCACTTAGTCAGTGATCTAAGGATCAAGATATTATCGGGGGCTCCTCGGGTTTCAAAGGGCACTTGCTGCAGAGCTCGGCGTATGCCTCATCGACTATAACGTAACAACTAGACCCGCTAAAGAGATCATATAGTTTCTCTATATCTATATAAACACATGTAGAGTTATTCGGGTTGCTCATATAGATCAGAGCAGATGGATCTCTACATAAATCCGCTAACCTCTCTAGAGCATCCCTATCCAGATTATAGCTATCCCCAGCTTCTCTATATTTTATATGAATGCACTCCATACCCAGAGATCTGCAGGCAAGACCGTGATCCCCGAATGTTGGCTCAATAGATATCATTTTGCTCGGTCTGATCGCTAGCAAAGCTAGTATCAAGCCTTCAGAAGAGCCGTTGAGAGGTATTAGCATGTCCTCCTCCACCCCATAGAACTCGGATAAGCTTCTCCTCAGATCCCTATAGCTGTAATCCGGATATCTCCTCAAAACATCCTCTGGATCGCAGCCTCCCCTGATAACTGTGTAGAGCTCCTCAGGCGGCCCCAAAGGATTAGTGTTCACGCTGAAATCCAGCCTGGCTCTCAGCGATCCGCCATGGAATCGCATAGCTCCTCAGCCCTCTGAAGATCCTCTTTAGTATCTATATCAATGAACTCCTCAGAATAGTTATAATCGATATTAGCCCAGGAGCCCCCTTTCCCCCTTATAAGGGACACCCCGATCGGGTCACAGAAGTCATCTCTACAAACTCTAAGAGTAACCACGGGCTCTCTGATCTCGAGGGCCCTTGATAGGAAGGATTCTATAGAATCGTGGGTTATAAAAGGGAGATCCGCTGGTAATACTAGTACAGGCTTCTCAAGCTTCGAAAGAGCGATAGAGAGATCCCATGGATATCCACTCCCAGGGGTTTCGATGCATTTATATCTCTTGCATAGATCCTGTGAATAGCTCTTTGTATATGGAGACACAGCTATATATATTTCGCCAAATAGGGATACAACCCTCAGAACCCTCTCTATCACCGGTTCACCACATACCCTGGTAAATATTTTCCCGGGATCCCCGAACCTCTTTCCAAGTCCTCCAGCCATTATCAAGATCGAGATCCTATCTAGTTTCATGGAGACACCCCTTTCTCAATGTTCCAAGCGATTCTAGAACCTTTATGAAGTGCTCATCCCCTATCCAGGGTAATAATCTCACTCCTCTCAAGTGCTTTACAAGCGCGGTTATCCTCTCTATGAGAAGCTCTGTCGGGTCGTATTTTCTATGCTCTGTAGATATCCCCAGCCCTATATACCTTAGATAGTCTGCAGGGGTTTTCTTCTCCATGTACCTCTTAACTGTCTCTAGGACTGCACGCGACGCTAGAGATCCGACCAACGTCCCCAGGCCAGCATAGTCATTAGAGCCTGTGGGAGACGCCACCACTGTTGCATCTGAGACTGTGCCAACTGCCGGGAGATCTTTACACGAGAGCCCTAGAGTGGAGATGATCCCTGCCTTAGCCTCGGACACAGATCTAAATAGATCTGTTAGACCTGTTTCGCTGAGCCCTATACTGGTTGCTAGAAAAATGTTTATCGTGCCAATCTCCCCAGGCCCAGCTGGTTCATATCCTATGCAGGCCGGGTGTGTAAGTCCTATGGTTGATATCATCTCAACCCTTACCTCGTCCCTCTCTAGAGAGACGTGTATATATTCATTAACATCTGCAGCAGTTAAGAATACCGCTGGGTTTTTTCCAAATCTCGATGCGAGACTTCTAGCATATTCCCGGGGCGACGGGTTGGAGAAGCACTTCTCAACTCTTCTAAAGATCACAGAATCTATCCACCCAAGCCCACCACCATAGACAGTGGTTCCCAGAGATCTCATCCGCGTTTCCAGAGATACGAGAAGCGTATCCCTATCCACAAGCTCGGGTCTAAGCATTGCTTATCAGCGCTCCATATTCCCTATATATAGAGGATAGCACATCGTCCACACTATATCCCTTTAGAAGGGCTAGTAAGCATGTGCCCCCAGCCCCCACACCTTCCTTGACAAAGCCCTCATCATACTTCCTGAGCCCAGGGTATGGGGACCCGCTTAGCCTAAGATCTATATACGCTAGAGATACCTCAGGCACTATCTCAGCTATCATACCTGGTAGATCTGCTGTGGGATCCTCAATAACCCATCTAGTAGTCGCTACACAGACACCTTCAAGGGACCCTCGAACCCTCTTTCCAATAGCAACTACTGAAGCCATCTGGGTGCCTCCTGCCAGAATCACATGTGCACCAGCATCGAGAGCCCCAACCGCTATACCAGCTATCGATATATGTAGCGGATCCCCCACCTCGTCGTTTAAATGGAAGACATCCATATCCCTTGAAACCCTTTTAAGGGCTCTGGAAACCACCCCCCTCTTGAGGCTCACGGGATTATCTCTAGAAGAGCTGCTAACCGCAGCCTTATGGCCCAGAGCCTCCAGAATAGACATAGCCGTCGTGGTTCCTCCTGGCATGCTCTCACCTATAGCAAGTACCTTATAAAACCTGCCCAGGACGCTCCCAAGGATCTTAGCCTCTCTAAAAAGCCTCCAGGACGCGCCGCGTGGGAGAGCGCTCTCAACATCTATAGAGCCTCCCACAACCCTGCTCGAGAGATCTATATGAGTTATCATAGGCTCTACAAACGATCCAGCATCGATAACCAGGGGTCTCTTTCCTAGGAGAGAGAGGCACGCTCTTGTGAGAACGGCTGGAGTCGGCAGCCCGTCCGGGGTTACTGGGATAACATTCATAGATCTCGGCTTTCCACATGCTAGATACTCAACATCAAGAGCAGGTGTGTATAGAGTTAGCTGGGGGGAGGCCCCGGCTATAGAGATCCCCGGAATCGTGGATGTCCTGGTGGAGGCGATCACATAGACAGGAATGTATCTCTCCAACTCTAGACCAGCTAGTGTCCCTCTCAAGACCCTGAGCCCCTTTCCCATATGGATATACCATCCACATATTGCTATGAGAGTTAAATAGGATATAATAACCCTCTCTCATAGATCCTCACGATCTTCTCTCAGCTCTTTTACAGAGAAAAATGATTCCTCCCCGCCCTGAAGGGTGGGGAGGGGTCATATCGTCTTAGCCTCTCTCCCTCTTAAGTCTATATAGCTTCCCCTTTCCAGGTCCTTCGAATTCCTCGACAACTCCCTTTTCCACGAGCTTTCTCAACTTCTTCCACGTACTGGATTTGGGGGCATTGAGCGTCTTTGATATGAGGGATAGGGACATGCCTCTCGGGTTTTTAGTGAGGAGGTCTATTATATCTCTTTCTAGATCTCTCCCGACTATCCTAGATCTAATAGCTGGAGCTATTCTCGATGCGAAGTATCCTGTGAGGCCGCCTAAGAGCCCTACCCCTATGTATAACAAGATCTGTTTCCCAAGTTCCTGATCGCTATTCTGGCTAGCCTGCCTATCTTGTGATGGGCTTGTGATTTCCCTTACTAGCTCTCTTGGATAGGGGAAGATCCTTGCTCTCATATATATAGTCTCGTTAGTGTTGAATCGCATTATATATCTGCTATTTTCTCCAGGCAGAACCTCAATAGCGTTGGGGGTTGATATCACGTTCACAAGATAATATGGCAACCATACTGTGGAGATATTATAGACGGATCCGTTTATAATTAATGGATATATATATACCTCTAGAGTCCCATTAATAATCCCTATACCCGCGCTTGCACATATAATCCACCCGGATCCTTCCCGGATCATGGCAATATATTTATTAGCTGATATAAGCTGGAGCCTCACATCAGGCGTGGCTGTGCATACTAGCTGTGTGCTAGCCTCAAACGCAGAGAGAAAGATCTGGGCTTCTCCATGAGCTGATATATTTATATAGTATTTTATAAGTGGAGGCTCCACCCTCACAGAGACGTTGATATCCTGTGTGGGATCGAGGGCTATTGATTCTATAGCTAGTGATAGACATATTAGAACCATGTATATCGCTAGGATCCCTAGAGACGCTCTGCCTCCCAACCCTATCTTCCCGACGATGCCACTTCCAAGAGGTATAGGGCCGTGTAGCCAGCTATCCCCGGTATAGTGTCGATAGTTATATATTCGTTAGGGGCATGCGCCCTCCCACCATGACCAGGGCCTGTGGCGATCATTGGGATCCCTATCCTCCTAGTGAATAAATAGTTAGGCGCAGATCCTGGAATGATTGGGATTATATATGGCTTCATACCCATATGGCCATAGGCTTTCCCAGCAGCCTCGACATAGGGGGATCTGGGGTCTGTCTTGCCCCATGTATAGGCATCTTTCACAACTATCTCAACGAGATCTGATAACCCGAGTCTCTTCACTAGCTCCTCAAGACCCCTTATAACGTCCTCAGGCTCTATGTTGGGGACTAGCCTGAAATCGAGTCTCATCACAGCCTCGCCAGGTGTTATGGTCTTTGTTCCAGGGCCTGTGTAGCCGGATGAGAAGCCGTCTATATTAACAGTAGGCTTGAAGTGGACAGCTATATACCAATTCCTCCCCCTCAGCCTCGGTCTCGAAATGCCGTAGAGCTCTACTAGCTCCTCTAGTGGTGAGGCCTCTTCAATATCTCGAAGGTACTTGAGATCCTCCTCTGTAGGTCCTATAGCCTTTTCCTCGAGCCACGGTATCCTGGGGCCTTCTAGAGGGTCTATTAGATGAGAGGCTATCCTGGCGAGGACAGCAGCAGGGTTGTATAGACCCCTGCTATAGCTGCTATGAACATCGTACTTCGAAACCTTACACCTCAGCTCAACAAAGACAATTCCCTTGTTCCCAAGTATTATTGTTGGCTTCCCTCTGACCCTTTCAGAGGGGAAGGCGAAGTAGACTAGATCGGCTTTCTTAAGCTCCGAGAGCTTATCATCAACAAACTTGGGCATGGAGGGGCTTCCAAGCTCCTCCTCCCCCTCTAACGCAAAGATCAGATTCACTGGAAGCTTGCCAATCTTAGCCAGGACCTCCACACCGAGTAGGGAGCTCATGAGAGCACCCTTGGTGTTGAAAGCCCCCCTAGCAATTATCCTGTCCCCAACTACTCTAGCCTCGAAGGGAGGTGATTCCCAGAGATCTAGAGGCTCAACGGGCTGGACATCATACATGTTATATATTATAACAGTCTTATCAGCCCCAACATCGAGCTTTCCATATACAATAGGGTGCCCACCATAACTTAGGAGAGTGACCTGGGCCCCCAGCCTACTGGAGATCCACTCCTTAAGATACGAAGCTGCCTCCCTTATCCCCTCCCCACTCCCAGAAATACTCGGCATCCTGAGGAACTTCCTAACCTCCTCAACAAGCTCCCCCTTCCTCCTATTTACATCTCCAAGTATCTTTGATCTTAAATCACTCACGGACAAACCAGCCCCCACAGAGATATAGTAGACAGATTTAAATAATAAGCTGTATTGCTTGCCCCTTTACAATACTTAAAAACGTCATACCAGAATCACGTATCTCCCAGCTATAACGCCGCAGTGAAACTGCTTTGAGTTTCATATATGTTTATAATGGTTAATAATATTTCTTTTATTTGGAATGGGGATCTCGAGGTCATAAGAAGGTGTTAAGAGTACAAGGAGACTTATTAAGGATCCTTGAGCTTGTGAGGGCATATAGAGTGCCTATTAGTGATAGGAGGGCCTCTGAGCTTTGACATGGCATGTTAAGGCTCTCCAGAGGGCCATAGATCTGATCTGGGATAATATTGAGTGGGGATACCGCTTCCCAGAGCTCGTTAGAAGGGGTGGAAAGCTGGTCGTGATCAGAGGTTTGAAGGTGAGGATCCCAGCAATACTGAAGGATAGGGCTTTCAAGAAAAGGCTTAGGAAGAGCTTATGAAGCATAACCCCTACGCAGCACACTGGGTAGGCTCTGTTATTAGGAAGGCGTACTCTATTATGAAGGGCTTGAGGAAGAGGTATCTGGGGGTTAGGAAGGTTAAGCCGAAGATCAGGAGGTTTGCTAGGTGCAAGACAGCACTTATGAAGATAATCTATGAGGCTAAAGCCATTGGGATAACTCTTAGGCTAGGGGAATATCTCTATGTATCGTGGAGATCGACGTGGCTTGAGAAAAGGGTCAGGGTCTGGGATGTAGTGTTGGAGAGGTTATATTCAGGGATAGCATGTAATAATACCATTAAAAGCCCTGAGGAGATCGAGGTTACGATGGTTATCAGTTGGGATAGTAATGAGCCATCCCTAGACGGCTACGAGCCATCGATAGGATTTATACACACTGATCTCAGACCCCTTTAGAGCATAAAAATTGCGTATGAGCGTAAGAAGACCATTGCACAGAGTAGGGGTAAGAGGATCTCTATGAGAGGTATGTGGCTAGAGAGAAATAAAGAAAAAGACTTCGTGAACAAGCTGGTAGCCGGCTTGAGGATGCTATTACCAAACTCTATTTATGTTTTCGAGGATCTTGATAAGGAGGATCTTGTTAGTAGGAAAAGGACTAAGAAGAGTAGGAAGAGGAACGCTAGAACACCATGGAGAGACATACATAGAAGAGTGTCAGAGGCGGCTTTAACAGCTTATGTGGATCCGAGGAACATCTTGAGGGAATGCCCCAGATGTGGATTAAAGATGAGTAGGCATAAGGTAGCATCTATAAATATTAGGAGGAGATATTTAGAGGGAGGTAGGAGAAAGAAGAAGAGAGTCAGGAGGCGAGGTTCCCCACAGCGATGAACCAGAGGCTTCTGTAATGGTGGGGCTTTGGGTTGGGGTCACTCTGAGCGGATGGAGCCCAGCGATATGGATCCTGGTGAAGAGGGATTCTGGGAGTTTGAAGTTAAGGGGAGAGGGCTCGATCAAAGATATCGAGTTCGATGAAACCAGAACCCTTTCCTCTACATAACACTAATATAATGACCTTCTCCTCGTCTTGAAAGCTTGGCTTGTTCTTTTATTTAATGTCACTTATCGATCGGAATACCCTAGTAAGTAAATCTCCCTCATGGGATATCGCTTTTGATCGCAGCTTCAGTAATTTAACTTTTATCCATACTTGAGAAACTGCTTGTCCTCCTGTTTCGGAGGCTCCGGTTATAACCAGAAGCCTTGCCCTTCAAGGGCGGGAAGAGGTCAGAAGGCCTCATATTCAGGCTAGGTAGATAGTGTTCTTTAAGGTGGGGAAGGCCTTTATGTAGATCGGAATTTGTTGATAGTAATGCTAAGGAATCAGCTAAGGATCATCTGGAGCACATCTGGCCCATGGGCTTCCTGAGGTTGCGTATATGCACTCGATATCTTTAAGGTCTCTCTTTTCCCTTTTTAGGGTTCTTCTTGCATCTAGGATCGCGACCTTCTTCTCACCAGTTGAAATGGCTAGTTGTTGAATGCTTAGATCTCTATAGATGCTGTGATCTGTGGATACTATGATGCCGTTACATCCTCTAAGGGCGTCTCCTAGCTCTCTGTATAGTCTGAGCCTGGCCTTTGTATCCATAGCATATGGGTCGTGAACCCTTATCTCCTCCACTCCTCTGCTACGTAGATACTCTATGATTCCATATGATGGAGAGTTCCTATGGTCATCAACGTCTCCTTTATAGGCTAGCCCGAGAATGGCTATCCTTACCTCTGACCTCCTAACACCCAGGGTTTCGAGACCTTCTAGAAGTATTCGAGCTATATATCTCGGCTGATCCTCATTAATCTTTCTACCCCTTATAGCGATGCCCTCCCATATCCACCTCCTACCCACTCCCCAGGCAAGTAGATAGGGCTGATATGGTAAGGATACACCCCCAACACCGCTTCCTGGTAGGTGTAGGTCTATGTATGGATTTGTTCTAGTTGCTTCAATAACTTCCCATATATCTATACCCAGCTCCCTTGCAGCCCTCGCAAGCTCGTTTGCAAGAGCTATATTGACATCCCTATATACCCCCTCAACCACCTTCTCGAACTCTGCTGCTGATGCACTACTCATTATGAGCACACCTCCGTAAACCTCTCTGAAGAGCTTCTCCAGGATTGCTGGGCTCTTTGTATCAACACCTCCCAAGATCTTTGGATACCTCTTGGTCAGATCCTCATAGGCCCTCTCAATACTCAGCCTAGCAGGGCTATAGGCTAAGCCAAAATCAGATCCGCATCTAAGCCTCGAGAAACTCTCGAGCAATCCCCTAACCCTTGTTGAAGTGGTTCCCGGAGGCACTGTTGTCTCAACAACAACTATTTTCCCTGGCAAGAGACCCTTAGCTATGCTCTCAACAGCATTATCTAGATGCGCAAAAAAGGGGCCGGGGGTGCTCCATGATAGGGGGACATCAATAATTATTATATCCCCAGCCTTAGAAGCCTCAACTGGGTCATAGACCATCTCTAGAAGCCCGTCTCTAACACCCCTCACAAGTATATCCCTCACCCTAGGGTCTGGATGCCTTATAGAGCCGTTCTCAAGGCTCTTACCTCTCTCGAAATCTATATCATAGCCAATGACTTTGAATCCCTTATCTATATATGATGCTGCAGTCGCCATTCCTATATATCCAAGCTCATATACAGAGATCTTTATCCTTCTACCTCTAACGAGATCCTCAACCCTGGACAGAGTCTCAAAATATATTATCACACATACCCCGTATATCTATAAAAACAACCAAAATTATGAGCATATCCACTATATGAAGACCAGCCCTTTCAACAATTCAATAAAACATATACCTATTTAAAATGACCCCTCCCCGCCCTTCAGGGCGGAGTTTCGAACCTCTGGGTTTCGGGTGTCAGCCCCTGGCGAGGGATTAATTGTCTTGCTCCATTATGTGTTACCATGGTAGCTCTCTATCTTCCTCGCTATCCTTATCCTGTATCCTAGTCTCCTTGCTATGTTTAGTGCTGCATTAATATCTGAATTGATCTTCTTCCTAGTCTTCTTGCATATATACAGACCTCTATATATATCCTTCCGTTCTTCTGTATGATTACGCATACCGAGCATGCCTGGGAGGTATAGTCTTCAGGAACTATTTCCATGTCTCTGTATATCCACGATCCACAGGACTATCTTCCTAAACCACCATATATCGGTATTATGCTCATTGCCATTGTGCTGTAATAGCATATATGGATAGCCTATATCTAGCCTCCTAACACCCCTACTCCATAGTATTTCTGCTAGGAATCTGATGAATGTTCCATATAGATGTCTTAGCCTCTCATCCCTTTTATACATTGCCTTAAGGTACTTCTCATGGTATTCTTTCCATGTTGAAAACTCAGCATTCCTCAGCAGGTCTCTTATAGCTTGGTATGTCTAGATCTCCCTCTTCCACCAATAATACTCAGACTTAATAGATCCTCCCTTATCTAGCAAAAGCAGAACCATCTGAGATCACTACAGCAAATAGATCGTTAAGACCCATATCCATGAAAGCCTTTTTATCCCCTATGGGATCCCTCGCCTAATACTCCTCGGATTTATGATCCTTCTCTTTTTCTCCTCCTCAACATGTATGGGCTTTACATAGCCCTCTGGATTTGATTTAACTGGCTCAACACCAACCTCTATTGGTATGTATGCTTGCCACCTACCAGCCTCATATATCAGCAACGGCTATAGAACATGGGATATAGGAGCGTCTCCCTTTTAATTTTATGTAGTTTATCTCCAATGCGATTGGGCTCCTATCCGGGATCCCAGGAGCTTCAAAGGTCATCGCCCCAAGAGTATCCATATATATTACGGATTATTACAACTGAAAGCCTCGCCTTTTGATGCTTATTAGCTTTCTGGTTATGTTGTTTTTGGATGGAGGAGGTTCTGGCCACCCCAACTGCTCTAGATGATAGATGTACCCCAAGTAGATGGGGGGATGAATCGCCTGAAAGGAATGAAGATCAATGACGACCTGAAGGCGGTGAGAGGTCAGTTCATCATAAAACGGCTAAGAATTAAAGTCCTATAAGCTTAAGCCTAACATTTCCTCCCCATAAACATGCCAAGTATCTATAACTGACCTCCTCCCCGCCCTAAAGGGCAGGGGTTCCCTTTCAGGCGGCTCATCGGTTCCCCCCATCTATTCGGGTTTACATCTGTCATTTGGGGGGCAGACGGGGTGGTCAGAGATCCCCCAGGAATTACTTTGATCCTTAGCTTTTTCAATGCCCTCTTCCTTATGTTTAGCTTCCCAATGATGTCTCTATCTGCTTCGAATTCGCATTTTGGGCATTTTAATCTTCTATATCCGTTCTCCTCAAGCTTTGAATCGCATTTTGGGCATTCCGATGATGTCCCGTTCGGGTTTACTATTGCTAGTGGAACCCCGTGCTTCATAGCCTGCCAATTTATCCACTTCCCAAGTCTTTTATAGCCCATTATTATGAGCTTTGTCCTGTGATCCTTGTTCTTTATCTTTCTCAGAGAATTTATCAGCCCTGTGAGATCTTCTCTAGCGACTGCGTATCCAAGCTTCTTAGATAGCTCCACGATCTCAAGAGATGTTTTCCTAGCCCAGTCCTCCAATATATTCCTAGCCTTTCTATGATAGGATCTTATTCTGTTCAGGATCCCCCTTCTCCTCCTCCAAGCAGGGTATCTTGTGAAGGAGTATCTCTTCTGGAGATTCTCTGCAAGCTTTTTCCATCTATGGGCTTCATCGATCTTGGT
>JAVVGE010000073.1:0-12354 GCA_032249255.1 Desulfurococcales archaeon
CAAAGCCCCCGAAACCCGCTGTCTCCGTTATGGCAGAGTCCCCTATATCTGGATTAGCGTCCCTCTCAGAATAACCCGGGAACCACACCCCCTTCGGTATGGGCGCTGGGGCTGTGAACCACTCATCCCCAAGCCCGCTCACCCTGATCCCGAACTCCGTGCCGTTTCTAGCCATGGTGGTTACTATAGTGCTGTACTTGATTCCATGGGCAGCGATCGTCATGGCTTTTGCCCCCGCCATCACTATGTTGAGTGTTGTGAATGGGTTACCATATATGAAGCTATATGCCTCCCTCACAACGGATCTATCGAAATCCGTTAAGAATATATATGGTGCAATCTCCCTTATAAAGATCGTTGTTGCGGCTATGAGCCTATTATGACAATCATCTCCCATATGGAGGGCCTGGGCTATTAGGGATTTCACATCGAGACCCTCCTTCCCATCCCTCCTCATAGACCTAATCGCCTCTCTAAGCACTGGGTATAGGATCCTCTCCATCCATCTAAGCCTATCAATAACATCCCTGTCATAGACCCCGTATCTCAATACCCTCCCAATCCCCTCGTTCATATTGGAGTAGGCGTATATCTCAGGAGTCCTCCGATCTCTAACTATATATACAGGCATTCTAGGAGAGATAACCCCCGCCATAGGGCCTGCAGAGTTGTGGTGGTGCGCAGGCTCGATGGTTATATCGTCCCTTGCAAGCATCTTATCAGCCTCCTCCGGGGTGCTAGCCCAACCCTCATAGATCACTGCCCCTATGAGGGCGCCCTTCAAAGGCCCTGAAGCCCTCTCATAAGATATGGGTGGCCCGGCGTGGAGCAGCATCTTATCCCTCATACCCGGGATAGCCCTAATAGCTAGGTCCATGTCAACTAGATACGGCTCAGATTCCATCATCCTCTCAACAGCTTCCCTATTAGCCCTCTCAACCTCCTCCTTAATCGAGTGTGCACCACTAGACACTATTCTCATCCCTCTTCCACTTGATGGCCAGCCTGACAGAGTCTAGGATCTGTTTATAGCCAGTGCATCTACACACCACGCTATTAAGGACAGAGGCTATCTCATTATCAGAAGCGCTCACCATGTTCTCAGAGATCCAGTATACAGTAATCACGAAGGCCGGTGTGCAGAAGCCACACTGATATCCAAAAGACTTTACAAAGGCTCTCTGAATAGGCGAGGGCCTCATACCCTCTGAGAGGCCCTCAAGGGTTATTATATTCGAGCCGTTGGCCTCCGCAGCTAGAACCATGCATGATTTCACGAGCTTTCCATCCATGAGCACAGTGCATATGCCACAGTCACCAACGAGGCAACCTGCCCTAACACTCTTAATCCCCATCCTTTTCCTAAGGACATCTATCAGCCTCTCGCTGGGCTTGATATCTATGGCTCTCTTAACACCGTTCAATGTGAGTTCGATTCTCAAGCTCCTTCACCCCATGAGAAGCCTTCTAAGTAAATATGCTGTACCAAACTCTATTAAATGCATTCTATATTCTCTAGAAGCCCTGGCATCTGATGGTGGATCGACAGCGGACTTTATATATTTAATAGCATCGCTGATCAGATCCTTAAGAGGTTTTTCACTCCTGAAGATCTCTTCCAAGCCCTCGATAAGAACCGGGTGAGGGGCTGCAGATGAATACGCGATCCTCACGATCCTTTCCCTCGGACTCTCGATCTTTGCTACTAAAGCGGCGATCCCCAGGATCCACCATACCTTAAAATAGCCTCCCCTAGATCCTGGCGGAGGCTCCGGGACATAGATCCTGGTGATAACCTCATCAGACTCTATAGAGAACCCACCCCCCTTCTTAATGAGCTCCCATATCGGGACAACCCTTACCCCCCTCATAGAGGAGATCTCGACCCTAGCATCGAGAACCATTAGAGGGGGCATCGTGTCTGCCTGAAGAGTGGGATTACATATATTACCCCCTATAGTAGCCCTATTCCTAAGATGGAAATCCCCGATCTGTCTAACTGCGTCCCAAAGCACGCTGTATTTTCTCCTTATAACCTCGCTCCTCTCAAGCTCTCTCAGTGTGACCGCGGCTCCTATAGAGAGTCCTCTCCCATCTTGGTATTCTATCAGCGTTAACTCCCTAACCTTCTTAACATCTATTACATACCCATATCTAAACCCAGTCCTCATAAGGGTTGTGAGGACTGTTCCACCCGCTAGTATTGCTGCCCCCTCACCATACCTCGATTTAAGCGCTAAAAGCTCATCAAGACTCCTAGGCGATAGATACTCGAACTCTGGAAGGGTTGTCCTGAACACCAGGGACACTTGATCACCCAACCAGGGTTTTTCTAAGCATCTCCAAGAGCTCCGGCCTCTGCTCCATCACAGCCTTTAAGAGCCTCTCACGGGTTATCGGGTACTCCTTGACCCTCACACCTATAGCCCTATAAATAGCGTTTGCTATAGCAGCTTGCCACGGTAGTGCCGTGAGTTCCCCCAAGCCCTTGGCCCCGTAGGGGGCGTTTCTCTGTGGAACTCCGAGGCTCTCGGATATTATCTCTGGAGGGGTGTCCTCAACCCTTGGGAGCCTATACTCTAGGAAGCTCGGGTTTCTCAGAGCACCTGTCTCATCAAACTCTATAGCCTCTTTGAGTGCCAGCCCTATCCCCATTAACAGCCCCCCATATATTTGTCCAGCAGCGAGCCCCGGATTAACTATAGGCGTATCACAGACGAAGGCAGCTTTTAGAACCCTTACCTCCATCGTTATGAGATCAACCTCCACCTCGACACCCCCTGCCACGAAGGTTACGAAAGGCTTTGGATTGCCTCTCCCAGTCTCTGGATCTAGGTATGTTGTTCCGGAGGGGACGTGGGAGCCCCTGCCAATCAATGGACCGTGTATGGTCTCTCCACTTGGGAATGTATATCCGAGTGCTATCTGCTCTAGGGATAGGCATTCCCTCGGCTTTCCGGCAACACATGCCCTGCCATCCCTTATCTCGATCTCGTCCTTGAATACATTGAAGGCTCTTGCCGCGACCTCCCTGATCTGCTCTTTCAGATCCTGGAGGGCTCTTAATAGTGCCTGGCCATCGCTGAAGAGACCTCTACTCCCCACGGTCTGCCATGTGTATGGAACGAGGTCTGTGGATCTGTGCGGGGAGATCCTCACTTTCTCAACCGGTATGCCTAGCTCCTCTGCCACTATCTGGGCCAGGGCCGTTATAGTCCCCTGCCCAAATTCCCCCGTGCCTACGAGAACATCGACGGATCCGTCCTCATTCAGCTTAACTATCGCTGATGAAGCTGCATTAGGAGGCTGCACAGGCCCTTTCCATGCCGCGGCCAGCCCCCTACCCCTAACCCTCCACGGCTCGCTAGGTCTCTCTGGGGGTTTGTGGTACTCTATGAGCTCTGCAACCCTTTTAATAACCCCCGCTGGATCTCCAGCATCTTCGGCCAAAACCTCCTGAGTGGGTGTGGTTGAGGATCCCGGCTTCAAGGCATTCTTAAGCCTGAGCTCCACAGGATCTAGACCCAGCTTCTCAGCCAGTATATCCATTTGCTGCTCGAATGAAGAAGTTAGCTCCAAGACCCCGAAGCCTCTGAAGGCCGTCGTGGGCACCTTATTCGTATACACCGCATATCCATCAACGCTTATATGGGGTATCTCGTATGGGCCAGTAGCCATAAAAGCGGAGGATCTTATCACATTTACTGTGTAGTCGGCATATGCTCCAGCATCTAAATAGTACTCACCTATATGGGCCACGAGCCTCCCGTCCTTCGAGGCTCCCGTCCTCATCTTGAACAGGAAGCCCGGCTTCTGGGCCATATAGTAGAAGTTCTCCTCCCTGTTTAGGGAGAGGTAGACAGGTCTTCCACCGAGCTTCATAGATATTAGAACTGGTATATGCTCTAAGAGAAGGCCCGCCTTACCCCCAAAGCCTCCCCCGGTGTAGACGTGGTGAACAACTATCCTGCTAACAGGTATATTCAGAGACATTGCGAGGAGATTTCTAACAGCGAATGGAGACTGGTGTGAAGACCAGACCTCAATAGTACCATCGCTCCTGACCATAGCGGCACCAGCCCAGGTCTCCATATACGCGTGTGACTGCGGATCAGATCTATATGTCTCCTCAACAACGACATCAGCCTCCTCCATAGCCTTATAGGCATCCCCCTTCCTCAGCTTAACCCTATTGGCAATATTACTCCCCGGAACAGGGTTTATAAAAGAAGCTCTTCTATATCCCCCCAGACCCTCATGTATCACCGGGGCCCCAGGTGCTAGAGCCTCTTCTATTGTGAAGACTGCTGGGAGGGGTTCGACATCTAGATCGATGAGCTCTGCTGCCCTCTCAGCTATATCCAGATCCTCTGCCACCACGGCCGCAAATGGATGACCATAATACAGGATCTTCCCCCTAGCAAGCACATCTCTATCAGCAGCATATATACCAACCTTATAGGGGAAATCGCTCCCAGTAAAGACGGCCACCACGCCTGGCACCTTAAGCGCTTCAGAGAAATCGATTCTCTTTATCCTTGCATGGGCATATGGAGCCGATACCAGTTTTATATAAAGCATCCCAGGTATCTCTAGATCGCTTGCGAACACAGCACCTCCATATACCTTATCAACATCGAACCTCTGAACGGGTCTGCCAACATATCTATATCCCTTCTCTACCATAGGGACGCCAATTGAAGTAATAATTAACGAGAGATATAAGTTAGCCAGATGGAAACCAACTAGAGCTTCTAGAACCGCTTGTCCCCGATGGTTATTGATTATCACTGATATTCATTTGTTTTGGATTGCTTTGTCTCTTGATCCACAGGGTTTCTATGGCTTCCTTGTGGTCATCGGGGGACCTCCACCTCCCCAAAGAGACCTGGGGATCTCTATGGGCTCACTGGCGGCTTTTAAGCCCAGCGGCACCGGGCTCCCATCTAGACTTAAAACCCCGAGTCCCTCTGGGCATTGCCCTCATACAAGGCTTCGAGGCCCCTTAGATAAATATTTAATAATGCTACTACCTCTCTATGCCATCTCTCACCTCCCTTGCTACATATCCCTATCCTATCCTCCCCATACTCTATTACAGCCTTGTGTATCGGGCATGTCTTCGAAGTGTTCCTAGGATCTACCATCAATATCGGCACTCCGTATTCTCTAGCCTTGTCTATTATCGCATTCAGCTCACCCTTCAATGCGCTCTAATATATCCTGTGCCTCAACTGCCTATTCCTATACCTAGCAATCATAACCCTTATATCATCCCCTGAGATCCTCTCAATAACTATTACCCCTCTCATCCTCATGGCTTCCCTTACTATCATGTTTGCTGTCTTCCACCTATAGTCCCTCTTCTTCTTTCTCTCTCTAAGCTTTTTCATAGCCTTCCTAGCCTCCCTGCTACCGGATCCATTTCTCCTCTGGATACTCTCCTTCCTATAGCTATAGCCTAGAATAGTCTTAGCAAGGTCTGCCTCGAGGATTACTGAGAATGCCTCGCAGAGAGTTGCTACAGAGTTCTCATTAACATCAACAGGCTTAACAATATCCTCAGGCCTGTAGATCTCAACCTCCTTCTCTAGGGATAGGTAGAAAAGCACCCTCCTACTCTTCCTATCAAGCTTAATCTTTGCGTGGGATTTCGGCTTAAAACCCTTGGCCAAAAGCTTGTAGAACCCTTAGAAGGCTCTAGATCGAGGTGCACCCAGCCCCTATGGGTATTGATAGCAACACTTGTGAAGAAAGTGTTCTCAAAGCTATTTATATTGATCTTAGCTGGGTTTACTGGTTTCCATATGTGGTAATCAACTAGCCATAGGCTAGCACTATTGATCCTAGGCACTAGTATTCCATCGCTCATCTCTAGATCAACTTGATACCGAGCTATCTCCCGGGATTTCCTCCATAGAAGTCTAACGAGTTTCTTATCCTTCAGATCCTTTTCCCATAGGTTTAAGCACTTAACCAACTCATCGAAGATCTCTTCAGCATATTGCCTAGCCCTATTCCTTCTTAGAGAGGAAATCCTTTCAACAGCATCCTGACAAACCCCATGTATATAGTGGGATGGGATATTGGGGTACATATTCCTTAGCTCTCGATACTTCCCATTCTTAAGCCTATATTAATTCTCAGTAATATTGATGCATAGGATAGCACATCTCCAAGCATCCTGCTATATATATTCACGACCTCCTCTAACACCCTGAAATCCCTCCTAGATAATTGCTTTGAGAGTAAAACAGCAGTCCTACTAACAAAGATACTATCTCCTAGCTTAACAACCCACATCCACCTCTTATCGCTCTTTTTCCTCCTCTTAGCCATTATCTCTAGACCTCGTTCGCCCCTAAACCTCCTTGACCAGACAACCTCTCCGAAGGCTCTGGGATAACTAACGCCAGTAATAATAAACAAAATCAGAGCCTATAAATCAAACTTCTATCAATAAACTATGAAACAGCCTCGAAGCCCCTTAGTAGCTATGTTACTCCATTCCCAAAAGGAAAGGATTTGAAGATCGAGTATCCATTAAACACCTATACACTAGAGAGCCGTGAGGAAAGTGCTTAAGGAGGAGGGGGAATAAAGCCGAGATAGATCCCCATATAGAGGAGAAGCTTAATATTAGGGTTAAATAAACCTCGCCTTTCAAGGCGGAGTAGCGGTTCTGGGGTGCTAGACATTTAAACCTCCTATACTGTGCTTGTGCTGAGAGGAAGTTAGGATGTCCTCCGTGGGTGAACATGCTGGAAGGATGCTCAAGAGGGGGCGATTCTCCGATCTGTACTCGTGGATAGGCACCCCGACTCCTCCAAGCACTTAAAGAGGAGATTGGGGAGAGGCTTAGCGAAAACTGGAGGGACGTTAGACTGAGACTGCTGGCTACAGAGAGCGAGCATTAGGGCCTCATGGGTATAGGCTTAACATGTGCTAGACTATGGAACGAGCTTAACCATGAGAAGAGAAGGTATTTTTCAAGGGTGAGCTTACGAAGGCTAAGATTTACGAGATCGATAGTAAATATTACTAAATGAGGTTCTAGGCGTTAATGCTCAAGCCGTTATACAGAAGAGTGATGAGGTTTGGAGCACATTCTTCAAACAACTGGATCTGAAGAAACAAGGAAGATTACCACCCTACATTAGGAAGATTTCTCCGCCGCGCTATTGGAAGGATAGGCTTACTAGTGAGAATGAGATACACATACTAGTTAGAAGCGATAGATATTATCTAGAGCCTGTTGATGAGAATGGGGGTTGGTATTGGTGGATTTTGGTTTGAAGATCAGATATGCTAGTAGGATTAGATGGGAGGGAGGCAGGGCAAGCTTGAGATAAAACACGTTAATGGTAGATGATTCGCATTAGTACCAATAGAGGTGAGGAGAGAGCCACCTAGGTCTAACAGGAGGGGTTATGTAAAGCCTAATTATAGAGATAAAAAGGGTTGGGTTACAAACCCTAGGAATATTAAACAGAGGGATTCTACTGACGATAAGGAGGCATTCATGGATATGGGGCTTAACAACCTATTCGCTGTGGTAACTACAGACGGATCAGCAATGCTTGTCAGAGGCGGATCTATCAAGTCTAAGTACTACCGGTGGAAAAGGGAGATAGCTATCTACTATAAAAGACATACTAAGAAGGCTTGGCATATCAACACGGATCTACCATCATGAGATGTATCTAGAGACTATGTATTAGAGGGGTGAGAGATCCAGGAATCTCTAAATAACAGCTACTAGGTTTCTAGCTGGTAAGCTATATAACAGGGGCGTTAGGAAGCTATATATAGACTATCTACACATGTTTAGTCAAGAAAACGATAACTAGCATAATATGAACGTGATGTTTAGGAAGATAGTTCTATGGATTGTTGATATATTCATGGAGTATGGCATTGATGTTAATATAGCTCCTGAGGAATATACTAGCCGGATATGCTCAACACGTTGAATCAAACATGAGAATAGAAGGATATATGGAGAGCTGTATGAATGCAAGAAGACTGGGAGGAAATTCAATGCAGATATTAATGCTGCTCTAAATACAGGTCGTTAGCCGGGTTAGAGAATAAGGTAATGAGAAGAATAGAAATCATGTAGCAGCCCTTGGCAGGGTTAAACTAGTAACCTCGCTCGAGGGATAGTGCGTGGAACCCCGTATGTATATCCCGCTCCAAAGGGCGGGAAGCTCATGAACTAGTTAAAAGAGCCAGGGGGTTTGTGAGGGCAATTGTTGTTGAGAGGGCATATATTAGTAGGAGCGTGGTGTAGAAGAGCTTTAGCCCTCTATATATATCCTTATAGCTTGGGAGCTTGCCTTCACCAAGTGAGTAGCTACCTATCTTCTCAAGCCTTATACCCAGGCTCCCAGCTGCAGCTGACATGGGGTGTCCTGCATTGATGCTCTCGATTCTCCCTCTATAATTTCTATAGATGTTATAGGCCTTCTCTATGTGACCTCCTGCTATAGGTGCTGATAGAACTATTAATATGGCTGTGATCCTGGCTGGAGCGAAGTTCACGACGCTATCAGCCTTCGCAGAGAGCCATCCAGCGTCTATATATTCGGGGGTTTTATATCCTAGGGCGCTGTCTAGTGTGTTTATAACCCTCTGTGCTAGTCCTCCGAGGGGGCCGAAGATCGCTGTATAGAGTAGGGGGGAGGAGATCCCGTCCACAGAGCTCTCAAAGAGGGATTCTATGGATGCAGATGCCAAGTGCCCCTCACCCAGTCTGGAGGTATCTCTCCTAACTATCCAAGATGTTCTCTCTCTAGCACACACCAGATCTCCTTTCTCAAGGCAGGATGCTATTGAGAGAACCACGTCCCTTAGTAGCCTAACAGGGGTAGAGATCTTGACTATGTATGAGGATGCTACTAGCCAGAGAAGGTCGCTGACTAGGTATGATATATATAGAGCCCCGGCATAGAGGGCTAGATGGGTACTCATTACAGCTATCCATGTTATGACCCCTCTCAGCCTCGTAGAGCCTGGGGGAGCCAGCTTCCTGGCCATGGAATAGCTCGTATATACGGGGTGTATCTTTAGTAATAGGCCTCTGTGATACGGGTACAGAAGATCTAGTGCGAGGCCTATTAATATGGGCGCAACTCTATATACCGAGTTTGAAGGGACTAGAAAGTCGATCATAGGAATACCCAGGACACTATGAAGATAAGGTAACAGAGCTCACCCGAGAAGCCCAGCACATCGCCGCTCACATATCCCGGGACCCTATTGGCTATATGTGAGATGATCATTGAGGAGGCAATGCTGATTATAAATGGATAGACAGCCACCCAGCTAGTTATTGGATAGAGAGCTATCATATATATCGCGAGGGATATGAATACGGATACTATAACATCCCCGAGCCCAAGCCTCTCTCTGAATATCTTTCCAAGCCCTCTATACGGCTCCTCGCGACCGAGGTAGAGTGTGACCACCATCGAGGCACCCTCCACAACCTCCCCGAATAGCAGGATAGCTGGTAGGTGCTCCAGGGATATAGATTCCATGGATGAGTATAGAAGCACAACATAAACAGATGCCACAGCAACTCCATAGGATCCTCTATACCTATCCTTCATAACCTTCCCCGCATCTCTACCAAATCTATGGGCTAGAAGAGCCTCTCCATAGTCGATGAGACCATCTATATGTAAGAAACCCTGTACAACCATGTGGATCGCTATAGAAGCCCCAGCGACTAGGTTTCCCAAGTGATAGTGAGATAAAATATAAGCTAAAACAAATACAGGAACCCCCCTCAAAAACCCCGCTAACGGAGCTAACGGAAAGTACTGAGCAGCATCATATATAGACCTATATCTACCAGGCACAGGATATATCGTAAGGAAAGAGAGTAGGGAGAAAAACCCCCTCATAAAAGCCATATAGAACCCTATTAAAGTATTGAAAGAAAAATATCTAAACTATTGGCACACTAAACCCCATAATCCTAGACCTAGGATATAAAAGTAAGACCGCTATCCGTATTCATAATGTAACACATATATTTAGACCCAAAACCCTCGGACGACCTAGAAGCACTTTTGGGAACCAGCTAGGCCCAGAACTATGGATCCCATTAGATATTAGGAGAAGTCTAATACAGGCTTAGAGCTAGCTCTTTCTTGATATGAGCTCCTTAACCAATACATTTATCACGTTGTCTCTTAGCTGGTCTAGGCTCCACTTTAGATACTTAGTATCATCCTTTACCTCGCTGATCTTCTTATCAAGATCGTTTTTAACTTCTGTGATCTTTTTATCTAGATCTGTTCTCAGCTCTGCCAGGGTCTTCTCTACAGTAGCTATCCTTGTTGATAGGCTCTTCTCTATAGCATCTATTCTCGCCGATAGCCTCCTCTCGATGGAATCTATTAGTAGATAGCCCACCTCCCAGTCGCTAAGCTTCTCACCCCTAAGAGCCTTCTCAATAACCCTCCTAACATGATCAGCGAGGATCGAGCTAATAACATCAACAGCTACTGGAGCAGCATGCTCAGCCATAGAGCCCAAGAAACAGATTCATAGAAAGCCTAAATATAGAATGAACCTAAACAAAACATCTTAGAAGGACGCCTAGGATACCTAGACTCAATCACATTATTAGCTGACCTCTCTTGGACTATATCCTTTTATGTTAATAAGTTAATAAGTAGGAATGTTTTTATATTCGTTTGTTATCAATGCTGGACTTAAGCTTATAAGTATTTAATCCCTAGTCATTTTGATGATGCTGCGATATTCCAGTGTGCTGGGCATATGGATATCCTCAGGATGCTATGATGCATAGAGTTCCCGAGGCCGAGGCTCTAGATAAGGCTCTGCCCCAGTAAAGCCTCGGGATCCAAGGATAAATGGAAGCGTAGTGCGGCTGGGCTCAAAAGCCACCAGCGAATCCATAGAGATATCTAAATCCCTAATCCCTATGGGGGGTGGAAATCCCCGATGCCGCAGGATTCAAAGCCCTGTGGGTCAAAAACATAGCAACACCAAAGAAAAGAAAAACCAGTAACAATCAGCACCTCTACATATATAGCTTTTTACAGAATATGGGTTGTATTGATATGGCTGCTACGAACATAGATATTAGCTCTTCTAGAGCTGAGAAAAGCATTAATATTAATGAGATCATTGGCAGGATGCGTAGTTATAGAACTAAGCTAGGGTTTTTTGTTGATCGTGAGGCGGAGGCTAGGGAGATCCTTGGGCTTGGCAGGGCTATCGGGGATGGGGAGATAACAATTCTATACAGTCCTAAGGGGTGTGGTAAGGCAACACTCTTCCTAGCCCTGGCTAACACGCTCACAAGCTTTAGGGTGAGGAGTATGGAGATCCACTATATTGGTATTGGTAAACAAGGAGAAAAATGAATTTGGTATCAACTAGCAGGGATATTGCGGATAAAGCTATTAAAGAGGTCTGAGAGTAGTGGTTATAATGTTTCTTTTGGAGCCTCCCTGGGCATGTCCATAATTCCCAGCGGGCTTCTCAGTACCCATTTCTAAGAGGAGAGGTTTGTTCGATCAGATGGATGCTATAGAGACCGCTATGGATATTATTGATGAGTAGTCTCTAAAGGAGATGGAAAGAGGCATGTTGTTATTGATGAGTATAGACTATCATCAGAGACATATATTAAGCTGGGTAAGTGATTTGCCGAGCACTATGATGTAGTAGTTATGGAGGATATTAATGGTTGAGTAATTAATAGGGAAATCCGATAGGATGTTGAGACGAAGGCTATATGATGTTGCCTTCCACGAGTTGAAGGAGATCCTGAGGTACCAGCTGGAGAAGTATGGGAAAACTCTGATGCTTGTTAATCCAGCCATGACCTCAAATACCTGTGCAGGGTGCAGGTTTGTGAAGGAAGACCTATCTTTAGCAGACCGCATACTCACATGCCCAAAGTGCGGCTTGACCACGAATAGAGATTACAACGCTTCTCTAAACATTCTTAGGAGTGCGGGGTGGGAGCTATCCTCAGTGCTTGTGGAGCTCTGCCCACTATCCGTAGCAACTAGCTACGGGCATGGCGGGGCAATGAAGCAGGAAGCCCAGCCCTTAAGGGCAGGGTAAGCTCACTTATAGAGTAGCTTAAGAATAATCTATATCTTTCAAGAAGCCTTATAGCCTTTGGCTCGGGACTAATCTTCATCCCTAATCCCTATTGAAAGATCAGCAAACCCTCATTCAAGAAGCCTAGAGCTCCTCTTCAGAAATGATCAAGGGCTTAGAAGCTGATAGATATCACCTCAGCCTTAAAAGGCAAGGCTTTCAGCTGTAGATGTTTGCTAACAACGCAATTGATCTTTTATT
>JAVVGE010000074.1:0-12002 GCA_032249255.1 Desulfurococcales archaeon
AGGCATCTATACAGAACATCCATTAAATTCCTAGCTGATGAGCTCTATAGAAGAGGCGTTAGGAAACTATACATAGGATACCCAATAATGCTATCACAGAACAATGGCAATTGGTATAGCACAAACATGTGGTGGTTTAGGAAGATAGTACTGTGGATGGTAGACGTGTTCAGAGAGTACGGCATAGATGTTGAGCTTCTGCCAGAGGATTACATTAGCAAGGAATGCTCAATATGCGGAATCAGACATAAAAACAGAAGGATATATAGAGGGCTGTATATATGTAGAAAGACTAAGAAGAAGATAAACGCAGATATTAATGCAGCACTGAACATAGCAAGAAGGCTAGGACACAGGATAAGGATAAAGAGGAAGATTGAGAGCTACTTGGTAACATATAACGGTGTAAAGCCATTAATCCCTCGCCAGGGTACTAACACCCGAGATCCCAGCATAGAAACCAGTCCTTTAGGGCGGGGAGGAGTCATTTTCTTCGACATAGAAACGTTGTAGCGACTCCATGGCCGTCGAGAGATCCCTACTCCACCTTCTAGGCATCTTGCCTTGGGGCTGTATCCTTTTTATGTTAATAGAAATGTTTTTATATTCGTTTGATATCTTAGCTTAAGTTTATAAGCATTTAATCCCTAATCATATTTGATGATGAGGTGATAATCTCTACTAGATCTTGGTGTGAAGAGACCTCGGGGAGCGATGATGTTTGAGCTCCCTAGACCGAAGCCCTAGATGAGAGCAATACCCAGAAGGGCTTCGGGGTTCTAGGCATAGCCCTAGATGGGAGCACGGTGCCGCTGGGCTCAACAGCCCTTCCAAAAAGCCTCCCAGGGCATATAGCCCGGTAGATGGAGTAGGGGGAAGTCCTCGAGATGATCTACTATAGAATTGAAAGTAATATAAGATACTCTGTCTCAGGAATTCTGATCATCACGGTTTTCAAGAGTATTCACATGCCCAGCACGCTGGAGCATCACCTAATAAATATTAAATATATCGATAGATAGAAGGTTATGGATCCTGTCTCCTTAATCATAGAGTTCTAAACAGTCCGGTATAGGTGATCGCATCAAGCCTGATCAAGGATAGAAAACTATGTGAGTTTCTCCCTAATCTAAAGGGCGTGTTTAGCCTCGTTAATATATGGACTAACTATCAGACGATGTATTCGTAGGTTGTACAGGCTATTGCTGACCACTTTACGAAGCTAAGAAGAGATTTTCGAGGAGAATGCAGGTTCCCTAAGGAAAGGAAGCCCACATAAATACTACTCTTTCGTGTATTAGCGCATTCCCAGAGTAGCTGGAAGACTGTGAGGACGATAGTGAAATAGACTTTCCCATATAGAGGTTTAAGAGGGGTAGTGGTTAAGTTCACAAGGAGCTGGAAGATCTATATCATCCATGGTGAAGTTTAAGGGTCTCTAAATCCTCGAGACCGGGAGAACCGTTGGACTAGATGTTAGCATCTAGCATTGAGAACCTGATACATATCATAAAAGGTGCTTACATAGCTCCGAATCTCTTATACCACTCTTCATAGCTTTTGATCATTTCGTGTGATATGCTGGGTTTTCTCTTTGAGAGTGCTTCTAGAAGGTCGTTCATCTTGATCAGTCTTGGTCTCTCGCCTATTGATCCCTTTTCAAAAAGTTCCTCAACAACTTTCGAATACGCTTCTCTTACGATGTCCACCACATCGCTTGCGGAATAGCCCTCGGTCTTTCTAGCTATCTCCTCAAGATCTACATCTGGGTCTAGCTCTAGATTTTTCGTATAGTGCTTCAACAGGGCTAGCCTTACCTCGTAGTTTGGGCTGGGTATGTATATCCTTTTCTGGAATCTTCTTATAAAGCCTATATCGAGTACCCAGGGCTTGTTAGTAGTTCCTATCACGAATATCATCTCCCTACTTCCCTTTGTGTAGAGGCCGTCCATCTCCTTTAAGAACTGGTTCCTCACCCTCACCTCCCCTCCTACCTCCGTTGAGAATACGCCCATGAGGGAGTCCACCTCATCTATAACTATTATAACAGGCCTTCCCTCTCTCGAGATCTTTCTAGCTGTTTCAAAGACTCTTCTCACATTCTTCTCAGCATCTCCCAACCACTTGGACATTATATCTGATGCATCTATGGATATAAAAGCGGCCTTTATCTCGTTAGCGACTGCAGCAGCTAACATTGTCTTTCCATTACCAGGCGGGCCGAATAGAAGTATGCCTCTATCCCATCCTATCTTATCTACATATAGATCCGGTCTTTTAACCGGATATATTATGGCTTTCTTCATAGCCTTCTTAACCTCTTCCAGGTCAACTATATCCTCAAACGTTATCCTTGGCGGTTCTGAGACAAGGTCTTGCCCCCTGATCTCGATCCCTTCTCTCTCCTCACCCCTACTCGTTGTAGCGATCCTCTGAATGTTTTTCTCAAGAAACTGGGCCCTCTCCTCATAGCTTCTAATAAATTCAACATATACATCTCTCAACCCGCTATCTGGATTTATACTTATTATCCTCCTAAGGATCTGCGCCGCGGCTCTGTAATATTTAATGGCGTCCTCATAGTTACCCATCTTCTCGGCAATCACAGCTTTATCCGCATACTCCTTAGCAGTTTTTTCGAGGAGGTTTGCTGAATAGCCTCCCAACTCCAGCACCTCTAGCTGACAACACTAACCTTATTACTTTTAACAAGCCTATCTAGAGAAGCCATTACATCCTCTCTACCACACCCACAGATCTTCATGAAGTCCTCTATATCTAGAAAACCCCCTCTAGATATTATATATTCTAAAAGAGCCTTATCAAGCTCCTCAGGAGTCCTCATCGGTCTAGAAATGCTCCCCACACTTCTTTCTCTACCCATCTGCTTCAAACTATCTGACCGATGCTTAACCTCTCTACCCGCTTTCTGCTGATTAGCCCTTACAACATATATATCAGGCGGTAATGACACAAGATCCTCATCAAGATCTACAGTAACCAGCTTAGCAAGATCTGGAAGCATCTGTGGCAGGGCCTCGTCAACACTTCTATCGGCATCAGCTATTATTTTCTTAAGTAATTCCGATGCCTCTCTAGAATCAGGCTTTACACCATGCTCGATAAGAGGCTCTGGAGCGGACGTAGCCCCTGTTATAGCGTTTATCTCGCTCATCACTCTCTCAAGGGAAACAGCTACATTGGGGACTATAGGAGCTATCTGGGGCTTTAATAGATCTAGGAGTCTCTGGAACTCAACCAGGGATGGTCTGAGCTTATCTAGCTCGCTCAGAGTGCCCACCCTGAGCTTGAGCTGCTCTATAAAAGTGAGAGCTATTCTAAGCCTCCTATAGATCTTCTTTATCTCAACCATTTCATTAGCATATATAGTAGCCCTAGCCATGTTCTTCTCAGTAACTGCTCTGAGAGCATGTGTATATAACTCGTTGTACCTCCTCTGCATTTTCCTAGCAACTTCTTCAAGAGCGTTATAGCTTAGATCAAGCTCAACTAGAATCTGCTCTAGAGCCCTTCTAATAGTATTTTCTTTCCTAGATATGGCTCTAGCAATGCCGGAGAAGAACCTAGATATTACCTCAGACCCCCACCATCTCCTCTCAACCTCGTCGCCCCCTATGAGTTCCACTTATAACACCCCTCTTAGGGGTTGAATATGTTAGGACGATACAATCCTAACCTCTATGGGTTTCTGCTGGTTCTGCTGAGGCATCTCTATCTTGGGCTGTGCTACCTGGATCTCGGTAGGTATCTTAGGCTGTATAACTGCATCTGTTTCGAGCTTCTCGAGAGCCTCTATATGTTTCTCCACATCCTTCTTTTCATCTATATATCTATTTCTTGCGGCTCTTAGATTCTCTATACTAGCCTTAAACCTCTGTTCACCAATCTCCCCCGATGTATAGCTCAGCTTGAGATGATTTATCGCCTTATCTAGATGCAGCAGCTCGTCCTCGATCTCACCGAGCCTCTTCCTGAGGAGACCCTTAACCTGCTTAGATCTCTCTCTAAGCCTCGTAAGTGTCGCATCTAACCCCTTCTTGATCTCCTCATATGCTTGGGATCCTATTTCCTTAGAGGAAAAGAGATCCTCAAGAGCCCTAGATCTCTTCCTAGCCCTATCAAGATGCTGCTCAACCCTTATAGCCTCGATCTTCCACTCAGGTATCACTATTATACCATCAGGGGTTATGCTAATCCTTTCAGAGGGTATATTTAGGAGTATCCCGTCCTCTCTCAGGATCTCGATACTGCTAACGCTACCATCTATATCAGAATATATGGAGGATAGTATGCCTAGCGTCCTACCATAAGGATCCCTAACCCTAGACCCTAGATGCTTCTCAACCTCGTCAATCAATACCAACATCTTCAGCCTCGTGGTAAATGCTATCATTAAGTTAGGTATATAAGCACTAGGGTTGAAGAAGTAGAAGCGAGCCCTAGTCCACAGAAAACTGCCTAATAATATTACTTTATTCTATAGTAGATCGTTTGTGAGCTTTGTCTCCTTTTTGGCAGGCCCCGTATATCTTCTAGTTTGGGGAGGTATTTTAAACATTAGGGCGATCTTTGATCCTTGTGGTTGACCGTTACGAATGTAAACATGAATAGATAGGGAAACAAATGAACTGCCCATATAGGAACCCTCGCCCTTTAGGGCGGAGAGGAGGTCACACAGGATCTTTCCCACATAGATCTTATGATCTACTTATAGGATCGAGAGTTCAGATATATCCTCTATAGAAACTCTATATCCTAATATAGAGAAGGCTCTCTTAAGATTTACATAGCATATTGGGCACATAACAATAACTCTATGAGCACCCGTTGAGGCGAGTTCTTCAGCCCTTTTTATAGCGATTCTCAGGGCTAGGTCTGGGGATATACCCTCTATAGGTCCTCCACAGCAAAAGGTATTTATCCCTGTTCTCTTAGGCTCTATATAGTATATATTGCTGAGGCTGTTTCTCACAGCCCTGTAGAGACCTAGCTTTCTCATGATATAGCAGGAATCGTGGATCACAGGGGGGTTCTTGGTATTTATAGAGGCGCTGTCCACTCTTTTTCCTTCTCTCTGTGCGCTACTAATCACTTCGAGGTAGTGGAGAACCTCTAGTTGATATGAATCTATATATCTAGGATACACCTCCCTAAGTACATAGGTTGTATGAGGATCCACAGTTATAACTCTTCTCACACCTGCATTCTTTAGTCTTCTATAAACGATTTGGGCATGCTCTGCAAAGTCTTCTTCTAAGCCTAGTTCATATAGGTATATCCCGGAGTATATATCTCCCTCATATAGGTATCCGAATTCAATGCCCATCTCACTGAGGATCCTGGCAATGCTTTTGAGACTTCTTATAGCATATTCATATGCCTCTCTATCAGGCTTCACAAGCCTAGCTATTAACCAGGCTAGAGCCTCTTCCGAGATCTTCATTAACGTATTAGCCATGATCCTCCCCAGCCCTCCAAATCTCTCGTATATTTTTACTAGAGAGCTCGCATATGACATGAGCTGGTAGAGACATCCAGTATAGAGGATCGTATCTCCTCCCCTTTTTAACTCAAGATCCAATGCCCATTCATAGCAGATGCTATTAGGTGCTGCTAAAGGATTCATATACTTCTTTGAAAGGATCCCTATGATCCTAGTTTGAAATGGTATAATATTCAAGCTAGGATCCTCCTCCAAGGATCTCAGATAGATCTCTCACCCTCACACTCCTATCCAGCCCAAGGTTTCTAAGAGCGTCCTCGAGCATGGCTATGCAGAAGGGGCATTCAGCAACTATAACACCTGATCCTGTTGATACTAGCTCCTCAACCCTTTCAACAGATATCCTCTTCCTCTCAGGCACATCATACCAGTAGTTGGCGCCCCCAGCACCGCAGCAAAATGTTCTAAAGCCGCTTCTCCTAGCTTCTCTATATTCCTTACTAGAGATCCTAAGCACCTTCCTTGGCTCATCCACTATTCTGTTGATCCTAGCTATGTAGCACGAGTCGTGGAGCGTTACAGGCACATCGATCTTGGTTCTGGGCTTAACTTTGCCATCCTCCACCAGCCTCGAAAGTAACTGTGAATGGTGAACCACTTCGATATCGAAACTAGGATCTATATCTCGGTATTCATTCTTAAAGGTATTATATCCATGGGGGCAGATAGTCAGTATCTTCCTCACCCCGAGCCTCTTAAGAAGCTCTATATTCCTCAGAGCCATATCTTGGAACCTACTCTCCTCGCCAATCCTTCTCAAAGGATCGCCGCAGCACAGCTCCTGATCGCCCAGCACCGCTACTCTCACACCAGCCTCTTTAAGAACCTCTATGAGGGATGCTATGACCCTTTTAGCCCTATCGTCGAAGCTCCCCATACAGCCTACCCATAAGAGGTACTCATACTCCCCAGCTTCCTCCACGGTAGGGATGCCGAGCTTCCTGATCCAGTCATGTCTACCGTAGTTAGGTAGCCCCATGCTATTTCCACTCTGAGCTATGTTGCCTATCAAATTCGTCTTCTTAACATCTATTCTAGAACTATATACTAGCCACCTCCTAACGTCAATTATAAAGGGCACGTGATCCACAGCCATAGGGCATATCTCGACACAGGCGCCGCAGGTAGTGCATGACCAGAAGACATCGTCGTTTAGGAGATCCACAACCTGCTTGTCAGGATATATCCTAGCCCCTTTCCTAAAGACCAGCACAACCTGTCTGGGGGATAGGGGTCTACCAACGGCATATGCAGGGCATACGCTGTCACAGAGACCGCAGTTTGCGCAGGAGTCGAGGTTTATTAGACTGAGACTACCTAGATCTCTCAACAAGCCGATACCCACCTTTATACCCTCTAAATCGCTTTCGCTTAGCTCTACCAGCTTAAACGGAGTTGGAAGCTTTCCAGGATGCCTCGCATCCCTTAGCAATATATTGAGGGCTGACGATATATTGTACCAGAACCTGGTTAGGGGTGTTAGCAAAAGGAGGAGTGAAGACAGCGGAAGAGCTATATATACAGTATATCTATTGAAATAACTGAAAATAGCCATAACACCTAGGGAGGGGATCAGGGATATATATAAGAGATCTTTAGCCTCCATCTCAAGAAGCCAGCTCCTACCCCTCTTTCTAGGTCTCATCTCAATCAAAATAATGATGCCAGACACGAAAGCCGCTATACCAAGGTAAAATATAGAGCTGAGTATAGCATTAACGTATGAAGCCTTTTGATCCCCTGCCAAGATAATCACCTCATATACGAGGGATAATAGCATGATTAGAAGATACGAGTACAGAGCTATACCCCTAAATACACCTTCAGCGATTGGCTCTCCGCCCCATCTAAAAAATCTCCCTTGTAAAAGATACTCTGTGATAAATCTCTTTACCCTTCTGGTATTAATAGATAGAATCATTCTAACAATATTCCTCAGCCCTCCGTAATCCCTTAACCTTCTAGATGTCAGATAGAGCGTAAATAGGAGAAGAGCTACATATATACTGAGAGACGCTGTAACCGCCTCAAAGTCCAAGTTAAGACCCGAGCTATTATTCCCTTACACCGATAAAATATAGTGCTGCCCCGACCAGCCGGCTTCTCCACCATGCTACTAGGGATATGGCCTTTCTCTCGCCCTAGGGGCGAGGTTTGCCTAACCTATATATCACGTAGAGATCTTTATAGCTTTAGATATTTCCTAAAGTTCCTCTCAACAGCTTTCATTATAGCCTTTTCCTGGACTCCTTTTATGGATGCTATTATAGAGATCGCCTCTGTTAACATGTGTGGCGATAGCTTGAGTCCTCTATAGTTATAGGGGCCGTCACTCTCTATCAACATATTATCTATATTAACCTTCTCTGCTATCTTCCGATGCTTCTCCTGGATCTTTATCGCCGCGTTTATAGAGACCATGTACCCCCTATCCTCTATCTCTTTCAACACATCATCAGGACCGTTATACCAATGGAATATAGCTCTCTCAACCCCGGCTCTCTCTACCATCATCAGGGCGTCCCTCCACGCATCTATAGCATGTATGTTCACCACAGCCTCTATAGATCTGGCAGCCTCTAAAAACATACTTAGCATCATAACCTGCCTCTCGAACGATGACTCTGGGAGAAATCTCCTGTCCAGCCCTATCTCACCTACACATCTAGGTTTTACCCTATTTATTAGATCTATTACCTCTCTAGCCCTCCCAAGCCCCTCCTTCTCCAAGTTCCATGGATGTATCCCGAGACATGGTATAACGCTTAACCAGTATCTCTTAGAAAGCTCAAGAGTTCTTCTAGAAGAGTCTAGATCATCACTCACAGCAAGTATCACATAGCCGTTTTCTACAAAACCCTCTATCTCGCCATCCTCGAACTCGTGTAGATGGCAGTGAGCATCATAGAGCCTTCTCACAGGATCCAACAAGCTCACCTGGAAATCGCGATTCTTCTTACCAATATATATGGAGCCTCGACAGGTGTAGCTATCTCCCACCACTTAACCTTATAGACTTTCCTCCCTAGAGCCTCCACATTAATAAAGAGGTTGTTAACGGTATCCGCTATCCTTACCCTGCCAGAGGCTCCCCTAATCTCGCCATTCTCCACAATCAGAATAGCATCTCTAAGAACAGTTGAAAATATGCCCTCGACGAAATTGTGGTATCTAGTATACCAGTTATTCGTTGCTATTAAGCCCCTTCTCAGATCTCTTACCAGCTCTTCCTCGCTTCTATCCCCAGGCTTCACGCATATATTCCAGGGTCTTGGCATAATCCAGCCGGCGTTGCCCGTAGATTCTGTACCCATGGCCCTGGCGGTTTTGCTGTTATGGAGAAGAGATTTAAATACTCCTCTCTCGACAAGTGGAACCTCCCTGGTTGAGACGCCCTCGTCATCGAATCCTGTAGAGCCTATCATGTCCTCTCTATGTGGAGAATCTGCTATTGTAAGTGCTTCACTAGCAATCCTCTCCCCTTGCTTCTTATTGGCTAGGAATGTATTTCCAAATATATATGAAAATCCTGTGAAACCCCTTACAATGCTATCGAGAAGTTCCCCGACTACCATGGGCGACAGGATCAGATCGTATTTACCTGGCTCTATACTCCTCCGAGACGTTGAGAGCCTTGCATATTCAGCTGACTTTATGGCTATATCCTCTATCTCCCTAGGATCATAGTATCTAGATCCATATCCCCAGTGTCCTGATCCTTCGCCTTTAAAGGATCGGAGGTGAGATACTATAAAGGATCTCTTTTCACAAGCCCTGAACCCCTTAGATGTTACGAGACACTTATCACTGATACCCAGATCCAACACACCAGCTACCCTCTCAGCACCTTCACTAAGGGCTTTATTGATCATCGTCTCAGCTACATCTCTCGGATCATCCATAAGCTTCTCAACGCTCCTATCAAACCCACCCCTAAGTGGCTGTGCCCTCGGATCTGGATCTGGTAGTGGGGCATATAGCATGGACCTCTCAACCTGGTCTATGCTTGGCGAGATTTCTGTGATCCTTCTGGAGACCTGCTCAGGATCCCACGTTTCAAACGAAGCCTGCACGATCCTCTCGCCCTTGGCAACATAGACCGAAATGCTGTGGGTTTTCCAGCTCTGAACAACGCTCGGCTGGTTATTTGCGATCTTAACCATAGACCTGTTGACACCGGTTAATAGCACCGCGCACTCCTTGAAGCCCGAGGCTTCAGCGCTTCTTAGTATCTTCTCACCGATATAGATCGGGTCACTCAACTGGGGCCACCCCCAGATAGATCTTGGAGATCTTCACATTGGGACCCCCCATCCATACAGGAACACCTTGTGATGGCTCTCCCTTTCCACATGTTCCTGGGAAGAATTCGAGGTTCTTATCGACTCCTGCTATGCTGCTTAGGAAATCCCCTGTCGTTATCTCGAGAACAGGGTTTCTCACGGGTTTCCCCGGCTCTCCTTTCTCGATCAGGTATGCCTCTAGCCCTATGTATCTATGCTGCCACCTAGAATCATCTATATTCCACTCCATATTATTCTTTATATAGACGCCGAACTCTATATCTTCTAACAGTTCCTTGAACTCCATATCGCCTGGAACGAAATATGTGTTGCTCATTCTAGCTATAGGTTCTGACATATAGTCCATAGATCTTGAGGAGCCATTGCTCCTAACACCCATCTTGGCAGCTGTCTCCCTATTGTGGAGGAGCTCCGTAATAACTCCCTCCCTATATAGAATCTTTTGCCTTGCCGGGACGCCTTCATCATCATATAGATAGAACCCGCTTGACCCAGGCACTGTTGGATCGTCTATTATGTTCGCATACCTATTCCCGATCCTCGCCTTACTAACCATCTCGGGCTTAACGTAGCTCTCACCAGCTTGGGCAGCTTCTCTACCAAGCACTCTATCAGCCTCTAGCGGGTGGCCGATACCCTCATGGACCATGAGACCTACTAACTCGGATCCTATTATAACATCCACCCTTTCCCTGGGCGGGTGGATGCCTCTTATTAATATCTCCTCCATGTTTCTAGCCATTTCAGATAGAGACTCTGAGATCCTAGCCTCCTCAAGATGCTCTAGTCCTTTCGTGGATGCTGTTTCATACCACTTGTTCATGGTACCTTTACCAGGGTATGAGAGCACGATGTTGATGAAACCCTCTATCCTCGGGATCCTGCTTCTCACACGCGCGCCATCGCTGTTAGCAATGATCTTCTCCTCGATCTCTTCAACGTAATTAACAATGAATACGGATAGCTTAGCCTCTCTAAGGGAATTCTTCACAGACTCGTAGAGCCTCTTTAGATAGGGTATCCTATCACTAATCGATAGATCCTCAAAGGGCTTTACAGCCTTCACCTCGTATGAGACCCTCCCAACCCTTTCTTGAGACATCGTGATCCTTGTCTTAATTAGCCTTGAAAAAGCCCTGGCACTTGATACAGCTCTCTCCACAGCTGACCTAACACCATCCCTAGTGAGATCGTCTGTAGATGCGAAAGAGAGGGAACCCTCATATAGAACCCTGACTCCGATCCCTTCGGAAACCCTAGAACCAATAGCTATTACTCTATCTCCCCTAAGGCTGGCGTTTCTAAACTCCCTCTTATGATACCTAGCCTCTGCATATGAAGCTCCAATAGATCTCGCGTAGTCTACCGCATAGAGCACGAGATCCTCTAATAGAATCACCACTAACAGTACATCTCGGGAAAAAATATTTGGAAGCGTGCCCCACGATCTTCCAGTAGAATGCAACGAAGAGACTCTCAGCTGTGATGACCTTCTCCCCTCCCTAAAGGACGAGGCTTGCTCTTTTATTTAATGTCATCAGAAAAAGAAAATTTTATTATCTATTAGTCTAAGAGGACTTCTTTAGACTCAATTAATATACGATCTTTATTTTTGATGATTTGACTAGTATGTGAATAGTCCTATATATAAAGCCTTTAATACCGCTACATGGCAGGATCTCTGAACACGTAGTTGGCACAGGATCTCTGAAATCGTTATCGCCTCCTCTAACGAGACCTATGAGGATCTCCTTTAATATAGGCACTATTGAAGATCTTCCACCATATATTACATCCTTTCCAGGCAGAATGAACCAGGATACCGATGAATAGATCTTTGGATCTAAGAGAGATCTCAGCCACATAGCTTCCTTAGAATACATACCTACAGCAGCTATCCTCCCCCTACTAAGCCTCCAAATAGCTCTAGCAAACCTGTAACAGAGCCTGCAATAATTATCGTATAGCAGGATTGGGCTTCGAAGACCCCTAATTATAGATAATACATCCCGATCTACTCTAATTACTAGCATGGCTATAGATATATAGCATAGATGCTTTTAAGTCTATAATCCTCTTCCCACACTCTTCAAGAAGCACATACATCTCGAAAACAGCTTGAGAAGGCTGTTACAGAACTGACGGTAAGTTTAAATTATGTAAATACTTGGAGT
>JAVVGE010000075.1:0-11909 GCA_032249255.1 Desulfurococcales archaeon
TGGTGTCTCCCCATATGATGGCTTATCAGAGGTATAACGCGGTCATGATGCTGCTTTCGGGCCTCAATGGGAGGGAGGAGCTCACGAATAGCGGGGCTATAGGTGGTATGGCTGCTGTGATGCTCTACCAAGAATCAGATCCCTATGGGAGGGCTAGACACAACCCTGTGACCCTGAGGGCTATGTTCCTGGATAAGCTTAGGGAGAGGCTAATAGGCCTTATATTCGTGACCGATAAGAAGCCTTTTAAGAGACCGACGCTCAGGGAGATCCTTGAGGGTAAGTTTGAAGGGAGGCTCTATGACCTCTATAGGCAGAGCTGGGTTGCTAGCCCCGATAAGAGATATGTTGAGGCTGGTACCATACCGCTTAAGACCCCTCTTGAGAAGCTCCAGGATCTGGTGAGCGCTAGGGAGGAGTGGGTGATTATTGATGGCAAGCCCGTGGCCCCATCGGTTACCAGCGGCCTTACAAGGGATGAGAGGCTCCTCTTCTCAAGGCTTGGGCTGCTTAATGAGGATGGTGAGATAACCCCTATGGTGATTGCTAGAGAGGATCTAGATGCTCCCGAGAAGCTTATGAAGATACTTGGTAGAGATCTTTGGGACGCTCTATACGATATATCTGGAAACGAGATCACAGTAGAGAATATTCAACACGCGTTCTACATGGCAGCAAACTACGGCTTCCAAGTCCTCAATGGGAACCTTGCTGCTGCAATAGACGATTACAAGCTCTTTCCAGGCAGATGCATTAGGTTCATGAACGATGTCGCCACATACAGGATCTTCATCACATGGCTCTGGACACTATTTAATAGAGAAGCGAGCATCACCAGAGATGGCTGGATAAGGATGCCGGCCTTAACTCAAGACGGTGTTCTCCCGGCTAGGGATTGGCTAGAGGTTAAAGCTGGTACGAGGCTCACAAAGGAGATCTTTGAGAAGATATGGGAGGCTCATAATGAGTGGACCAGAGCTTTCTTCGACGACTTCGACAGGATCGCAGCTATAAGGGTCGTGGCATCGATCCTGGCTGATAAGTATCTACCGCCAGAGGAGAGGGAGGCAGCTGTAGATAAAGTGGTCCAGATGCTAGCCTACCCACCTAGCATCGACACCAACAAGGTCCTCCAGATAATCAAGAAAGCAGATCCCAGGGAGGTTAGCTACATGCTTGAAAAGGTCGAAGAGATCAAGGAGATCCTTTCCGAGACCTATGGAAAATACCCAGACTATATGCCCAGGATCAGTTATGAGGAGGCAGCCGAAAGAATCTCAAAGATATTGAAGATCAGCGATAGAGAAGCAATCATCAAGAAGGTAAGAGCATATGCACCGAGATTCGATAGATCAAAGGCTCCCCTCATCATGGATATTTTAAAGAGACACATTCTATGCCCGCTATATATACAGCACCCAGCTAGAGTTCTCTTCACGATAGCGGATAAAGATCACAAAACAGCTAAGGATCTATTGGGAACCATATACTATGTAGATGAAAAGGGAAACCCCATATATAGAGATGAAAATGGCAACCCATCTAGAGAAAAGATTATAGAGACTATTAAGAAAGGCGAACTACCTGAGATAGCCCTCGAGATCCATGACTATATATACGACATAATACTAGGTTAAAAGCGAATCTTAACTATTTTCCGTCATATCTGGATATCTCATTACCTGTGCAAATGCCCAGAGTTTCCACCCTTAGACAGAAACCTCTCAGTTCTTATAGCTTTATAGCTTCACGCTTCTATGACCCCTCCCTCAATTCTATAGAAGATCATCTTTTCTATGCTGGGGTCTCGAGTGTTACCCCTCTGGTGGAGGTCATAGTTTCCGCCTCAATGATCATCAAGTTGGGGGTACAGTTCGGATCCCGCTTATCCCCCGATGGTCATTGATCGTCGCCAGTATTCATTTGTTTTGGATTGCTGTGCTTCCTGATCCACAGGGTTTCTATGGTTTCCCTGTGACCGTCGATGATCTCCGCCCCCATAGAGATCTTGGGATCTCTATGGGCTCGCTAGTGGCTGTCGAGCTCAGGGACGCTGTGCCCTCATCTAGAGCTATGCCTAGAACCTCGAAGCCCTGTATGAGGGCCCTGCTCAGAAGGGCTTCGGAGTTCTAAGCCTAGATGGGAGCACCGTGCCGCTGGGCTCAACAGCCACCCATGAACCCATAGAGATCACTAGGTCTCTTTGGAGGAGGCGGAAGTCCCCCGATGCCACAGGATCAAAACCTGTGGATCGAGAAGCAAAGCAACACCAAACAAAAGAATACCAGCGACAATCAACAACCATCGGGGGACAAGCGGTTGGGACTCGGGTTTCGCTGGGCTTGGTATCTTTGATCAAACCTCCCTTCCTCGGCTTCACAGCCCTCGGGATCCCTTTTCATCGGATCCATATCACCGACTCCGCCTGTCTATGGAGACTCCTACCCATAGTTCTATCCTAATTGATTCCTGGAGTTCATTGCTGTAGGGAAACCCCGCTTTGGGTTATCCTACCTCTCGGTATTTGCATGAGCCCCACTTGGGTCTCTATCCTTACCTGCATTGTGGGGCTTTGCAAGAATTTTCTGCCAAACCTTATAAATCAATATGAAACCTAAAAACACTTTCAGGACAGCAGTGGATACGAATCTGTCGATATTAGAGCTGGAACTTCTATGAAGCGTAGGTGAGTCTAAGCTCTAAGTTCGCCCACGATGTATTGATCCTACATAGTATTGGGATCCCTGTTTTCTCATCAATCCATATTACTATGGTATCTCCATTGCGTTTTAATGTATATTCGATATATTTAATAGTAAGGTTAGATCCTGCTCCTTTGATTTCCCCACCACCTGTTTTCTCGAAAAGGGATGTGTTGCCGAAGATATCGCTGGGCTTGCTTGCTTTCCATCCCTGTCCTATTGAGAAGCTTGGGTCTGTGATGTTGTAGGTGAGCATTATTAGATTCCTGAGGATCCAGATAATTAGGGGATCGCCGCTAGCTGTTACGGAGTAATATGCCTCCTCAGTGCTTGAGTTTGTGGTTGTCTGGTTGCTAGTTGCGTTTGTTATAGCGGTTGGCACCTCTACATATCTAGCGTTGAGGTTTGTTTGTGCGTTATCTATGTTTATGATGCTCCCGTTCATGTTTACATAGCCTTTTAATCTATATACTAGGTATAGGTCTTGGCCGCTCAAATTGCTGGGGAGATTGCTTAGGTTTGGCATGTTCCCGCTTGCTGGGTTTTGCCTTCTGAGATAGTCATTAGATATATAGTATATAGAGGCTATCACGTAGAGCAGAGCCAGGGCTAGGATCAAGATTTCCGCTGCTCTCAAAGCCATCCCAAGAAGGGGTTCTCAGAGGCCCTTATAACCCTGAATGATCCTCAGATCATATATAGACCCTGGATGAGGAACTCCATAGATTCTATAGCTTTCCTTGAATTTCTCTATAGAGAGTTCGCCTTATTATCGTTTCTACCTAATCTATCTCCGGAGTTTCCCTTGGTTTGGCACAGGGTTGCTCGGGATATATACTCTATTGAGACAGGGCCTTCTGGATGTGAGCATCATATCCAGACATACGTTATAGTTGATCCTGAGAGGAGGGTGGCGATAATAGATCCGGGTCCCAGGAGCTCTGCTGAGAAGCTATTAAACAACCTCGTGGAGCTAGGATTCACAGCGAGGGATGTGGAGCTGATACTGCTTACACATATTCACCTAGACCACGGGGGAGGTGCAGCATCTCTAGCAAGGATGCTCGGCGGTAAGACGCCTATAATGGTTCATCCCATAGGTCATAAACATGTTGTAGATCCGAGCAGGCTTTGGCAGTCTTCAAGAGAGCTTCTCGGAGAGGTTGGGGATATCTATGGCAGGCCTGAGAACGCCTCAGATCTAGATGTTAGGGAGCTCCAGGACTCCTCAGCGGTTTCTCTAGGGAGAATAGGGTTGAGAATAATATACACACCTGGTCATGCATCCCACCATCTATCCATATATGCCGAGGATCTGGGGGCTCTCTTTGTGGGAGATGCAGCTGGCATATACATAGTAGGGGAGGATCTTCTATACCCAACAACCCCCCCGCCATTTAGATATCAGCATTATCTATCATCCCTAGAGAAGCTCTTATCCCTCAAGCCAGATATAGTGGCATTCTCACACGAGGGAGCTAGGATAGGATATAGCATCCTGGAGAGGGCAAAGAAGCAGATTATCGAGTGGTTCGAGCTAGTATCGAGGGGTAACGAGGCTCTAGACGACATAGTTAGGGTCGAGCCCCAGCTCAGAAGATATCTCGAGGCTATGAAGAGCGAGGTGTGTAGAAAGATAGTCTCGAGACTCCTAGATCTTTCTCTGAAGGGTCTGAGGGAAGAGGCCACGAGGATACAAACCCAAGAAACTGCTAGGGGGTAAGTTAGGTGCTCATATACCCCCTTAATAACATATTAAGGGGTGTTGGTATTGTCGCAGCAAACTAAGAGCAAGGAGCTTAAGATCGTTACGAGGCCCGTGATCTCTCTCGAGAGCGTCAAGAGTAATAAAAGAGCTATGAAGGTTCTTCACCTGATATCAGAGCTAGGAAGTGTTGATGAGAAGGGATTATCATATGTTATAAGGGAGCTCAGCTCAGCGGGGGTGGATCTGGGGTATAGGTTCTTAGATATAGCTGGCATACCGACATCAAAGGAGCTTAGAGAAGATATAATCGCGATGCTATACGTAGGTCTCCTAGAATCCGGGCAGGGGAAGAAGCTATCTGTCACTAGCCAGGGTAAAGAGGTCTTATCGCAGATCCAATTGGATCAAGAGTATCTAGAGGCTATCAAAGCAAAGCTCCCAGAGATAAAGATAAAGCTAGCCACGATCCTTGCAGAAGCAGATCTAGAGGAACGAAGGGTTAGAAGATATAGATAGTGAGATATAGATAGTGGAAAAGCCTTTGAAAATAGCCCCGAGAAACCTATAGATCGATTAGATCTTGCTTCTAACTTTTTCTAGCCTCATACCTATATTGATCATCCTTTCTCAGATCGCCCTGCCTCTTGAAGATACCGCTTAGCTTTCCTAGTCTAACACGTTCACTATACCATCTATAGAACAGCCTTAGCCTGAGTCTATCCCTCCGCTTATCCCCCGATGGTCATTGATCGTCGCCGGTATTCATTTGTTTGGGATTGCTGTGCTTCCTGATCCACAGGGTTTTGATCCCTGTGACGTCGGGGGCTCCCTCCACTCCACCTCCCGGGCAATATGTCCTGGGAGGCTTCTCGAGAGGGCTGTGGAGCCCAGTGGAAAGGGGCTCCCATCTGTGCTTGGAGCCCCGAGCCCCTCTGGGCAGGGCCCTCATAAAGGGCTTCGATCTCGAGATCTCTGAGCATCATAGCATCCCGGATCTCTGCACACCAAGATCTAGCAGAGATCATTATCTCATCATCAAAATAGCTAGGAATTAGATGCTTATAAGCTTAAGACCAGATAACAAACGGATATAAGAAAATCCTATTAACATAAAAGGATACAGCCCTATAGAGGCTAGGAAGAGAGATCCTCCTAATAAGCTGAAAGAAACTGGTTCCTTCACTAATTTTATTCCAGAGGACAGGGCCCATATACTCGCTAGCATATCGAGCTGCAAGAGAGGTTTTCCCAATCCCAGCCATTCCCACTATGACTCCTCCCCGCCCTTAAGGGGCTGGGTTTCTATGCTGGGGTCTCGGGTGTTAGCCCCTGGAGAGGGATTAATAGCTTTACTCCATTATATGTTACCAAGTAGCTCTCTATCTTCTTAGATATCTCTATTCTATAGCCTAGCCTTCTCGCTATGTTCAACGCAGCATTTATATCTGCGTTTATTTTCTTTCCGGTCTCTTGTATATATAGCCTTCTTATATATTCTGCCGTTCTTATGTTTTGCCCCGCATGTTGAGCACTTTTTGCTTGTGTAATCCTCTGGTAGGAGCTCAACCTCTATGTCGTATTCCATGAATATATCCACGATCCATAGTACTATCTTCCTACACCACCATATGTTAGTGTTATACCCATTGCCATTGTTTTGTGAAAGCATGTATGGATATCCAATGTATAGCTTCCTAACACCCCTGCTATATAGCTCATCAGCTAGAAACCTGATCGCTATTATGTAGAGATGCCTAAGCCTCTCATCCCTCTTATACATTGCTTTAAGATACCTCTCATGATACTCTTTCCATGTTGGGAACCCAGCATTTCTAAGCAGATCCCTCACAGCCTAGTATGTAGCTATCTCTCTTTTCCATCAATAGTACTCGGATTTGATCGTTCCGCTTTTGATAAGCATAGCTGATCCGTCCGAAATTGCCACAGCAAACAAGTTGTTAAGCCCCCATATCGATGAAAGCCTCCTTGTCTCCTATGGAATCCCTCTGCTTAATAGATCTAGGGTTTATAATCCTACTCTTTTTACCTCTATAGTTAGGCTTTACATAGCCCCTCTTGTTGGATTTTGGTGACTCTCTCCCCACCTCTATTAGTACGAGGGCGAACCACTTGCCATCAACGTGTTTTATCTCTAGCCTCCCCTGCTTACCCTTCCACTTGATCCTACCAGCATACCTAGTTCTTAGACCGAAGTCCACGAGCACCAGGTAGCCTTCGTTCTCATTTATAGGTTCTAGGTAGTCTCTATTGCTTCTAATGAATATATGTATCTCCTTCTTACCTGTGAGCCTGTCTTTCCAATAGCCTGGAGGAGAAACCTTCTTGATATGCGGTGGCAGCCTACCCTGTTTCCTCAGATCTAGTTGTTTGAAGAATGTGCTCCAAGCCCCATCATCCTTCTGTATAACAGCCTGAGCATTAACACATAGGATCTCATTTAATAATACTTGCTATTAATCTCATAGCTCTTTTTGTTAGCCCTCTTTGAAGAATGCATGCCTCTTCTCATAGTTAAGCTCATTCCAGAGCCTTGCACGTGCTAAGCCGATACCTTAGGCTTTCATGCTCGCACCCTGATGGTAGCAGTCTTAGCCTAACAGCTCTCCAGTTTTCGCTAAGCCTCTCCTCAATCTCTCTCTTAGGGCTTGGAGGGAGTCGGGGTGCCCATCCATGGGTGCAGATCGAGGAATCGTTCCCTCTTGGGTCAACCTTCTAGCACGTTCATCCACGGAAGGAGATACCCGATCCCTAGCACACAATACAACACATAGGTTTAAAAGCCTGATGCTCTAAAAACCCTACCCCGCCTTTAAAGCGAGGTTTGCCAAGCTTTAATACTAAACTTAAATTTTTTCTTAAAGATAATAGACATGGGAATTCTCGTGGGGTCTTTTAGAGAAACTTGGGCAGAGCGTTTTGGGTTAGCGCTTTCTAGAAATGTTGAGAGATGGATGCCCGACCCTTTGATATTCGCATTGATCTTGGTTCTTATCACCATACTCATGGCTATAGTTATTATGAAGCCCTATGAGGTTATGAGCCCCCTAAAATTATGGAGTGGCTCTTTGTAAATGCCTTCTACAGAGGTTTATGGAGCCTTCTTGCATTTGCTATGCAGATGAGCTTAATTCTAGTGACGGGCTTTGCTATTGCGTATCATCCAATTGTCTATAGAGGTTTAGCATGGCTAGCTAGGAAACCCAAGACAACGAAGCAGGCGGCTGCTTTAACAGCTGCTGTGGCACTGATCGTTTCATGGATACACTGGGGTCTTGGATTAATAGTGGAAGCCGTACTGGCCAGATTGAAGGTGTAGAGTTCTATAGGCAGAGAAGACCGCTTCATTACCCAGTGGTCTGTACTGCAGGCTATCTCGGTCTTGGATTAACATGGCACTGGGGTTTATCGTCCTCATCTGGTTTGTTATCAAATACTCCGGGTCATGTGTTCTCAAAGTTGTTTAAGGATCTATTTGGCTCGGAACTCGTTCCCCTAGATCAGACGATATTTCATCCATATGCCATATCGCTCAGCATGCTGAACACGATATTCGGGATCGCGGTTATGTGGGCCCTAGCACCCAAGAGGGAAGAGGCGATGAAGGGGATCGATGTTCTTGCTCCCAACATCATTAGGGAGGAGATAGAGAAGGAAAAGGTAGCTGTCAGAGGCTCTGAGAAAGCTGAGGAAAAGACTATAGCCGATATACTTGAGAACAGTAAAATTCTCGCAGGACTAACAGCCCTGGTCTTCCTAATCACATTGGTATTCTGGTTCATGCCTAGAGGATTCTTCGTGGGACTAACTTTAGACTCGCTAAACACTATATTCATATTAGCAGGCTTCCTCCTATACATGAATCCAATAGCATATATGAGGGCTATAGCTAGGGCGACACCAGCCGTTGCTGGAATAATTCTTCAGTTCCCATTCTATGGAGCAATAATGGGTCTGATGCAATACACATCAGTCACCCCGGGAGGGCCTAACCTCGCCACGGTAATTGCATCGGCTATAGCCTCCTTAAGTACGCCATTTACTTGGCCAGCTATAAATTGGCTGTTATCAGGCCTGATCAACATGTTTATCCCATCCGGCGGTGGGCAGTGGGTTGCTACAGGAGAGATCTTGTCAAGGGTCTCAGCAACGCTTGGCGTACCGATCGGAAAAACAATAATAAGCTATGCAGCTGGAGACATGTGGACAAACCTATTCACACCATTTTGGGCAATACCCCTTCTAGGTATAACCGGTGTAAGGGCAAGGGATATATTTGGATACTGTATAGCAGTCATGTTGCTTTCCATGATACCCTATGGAATCGGATTAACATTAATACCATACTAGATCTGAACGAAACTAAAGAAGCCTTTACAAATAACCAGGCAATTAAAACATCAACAACTACGGATCATAGCCAATGTTTTTTGTTAATATCTTAGGCCCCAGTTTTAGATCTAATTAAATCTTAGTCAAGCTATGGAAACGGGTTTAGTGATCATCTCCAGAGAAATCGCTTTAGTATCCCTATCCTAAAAATACTAAAAATATTATCTATTTACATGGTAGGGTGTTCTCCACGATTGTTAGCGGGGTTAGGCCTAGGCCAGGGTTCACAGGCTTCGCCTGGGTCTCATGAGCCCTGCCGAGCCCTACGCCACAGGCCTCTATCCAGGGTCTCAGGAGCTTCAAAGATCATCGCTTCCTCTAGGCTCTGCACACATGGCTAAGGATTAAAGGCTTACATGCTTAAGCCTAACATTTCTTCCCCATATATAAATAAGCACCTATAGGTAACCAGAGATATTTAAATTATGATAATCTTCTGACCTCCTCCCCGCCCTAGGGGGCGAGGGTTCCCTTAGGGCGGTTCATCGGTCCCCCCCCCCCATCTATTCGGGGATACATCTGTCATCTGAGGGGCAGTGAGGGGGGTCAGAGCTCCCCCGAGATCTGCTTTGATCCTTAGTGTTTTCAAAGCCCTCTTCCTTATGTTGAGCTTTCCTATAACGTCTCTATCTGCTTCGAAGCTGCATCTAGGGCATTTTAATCTTCTATATCCGTTCTCCTCCAGCTTTGAACCGCATTTTGGGCATTCTGAGGATGTCCCCCTAGGATCCACTATTGCTAGTGGTGATCCGTGCTTCATAGCCTGCCAGTCTATCCACTTCCCAAGCCTTGAATACCCCATTATTATGAGCTTTGTTCTGTGATCCTTGCTCTCGATCTTCCTCAGGGAGTTTATCAGCCCCTTGAGATCCTCTCTAGCGACTGCATATCCAAGCTTCTTAGCAAGCCTCACTATCTCAAGAGAGGTTTTCCTAGCCCAGTCCTCAAGGATATCCCTAGCCTTCCTATGATAGGATCTTATTCTATTCAGGATCCCTCTTCTCCTCCTCCAAGCAGGATACCTTGGAGAGGAGTATCTCCTCTGGAGGCTCTCGGCAAGGAGTTTCCATCTATGGGCTCTATTAATCTTGGTGTCTATCTCCTCATTGATCACGTGATCTCCATATACTATCTTCCTCTCATTGATATCTACAGCTATAACATCCCTAGGCTGGTAAGACTGCGGCTTAGGCACCTTCTTAGATATCCACAGTATCATCTTTCCATCTCTATAGACTAGCCTTGCCTCTCCATTCTCATACTGATCATATCTCCTGTCCTAGCCAATGATCCTAAGCCTTACCCCTCCTATGATCTCCACATAGCCTTCTTTAACCCTGTATCCCGAGCCTTGGTGCAGAGGCATAGATAGCTTCCTAACCCTAGGCTTTCTCCCTTTCTTAGGATTGTTCCTCCAGGCATTGGCATTTGCAAGGTCATCCCTATAGCAGTCAACAGCAACCCTTGATGGAAGCCCAAACCACTCCCTCAGCTCTCTATATAGAGCATTGTGAACCCTCCCAATGCTTCTTAGATCTAGGCTCAGGATCCTGTTTATGGCATAGTTAAGAGCTACATTGTATCTCTTGAGGAGCTCTATAGCCCCTGGCTCGGGACTAATCCTCATTCCAATTGAAAGGGTTAGCAACCCCTCATCGCCAGAGGCCATAGAGCTTCTCCAAAAAGATCAGGATTAACAAAACTTATAAATCTTTCTATTCATCCCCGCCATAAATGGCGAGGATTTCAGTTGTAACCTTGATGAACATCTATCTAAGAGCTCTTGAAGCCCTTTATGAGAGCTTTTATAAGAGCTCTCCCAGAAGGGCTTTGGGGTTTTAAGCCTAGATGGGAGCCTGTTTTTACTGGGCTCAATAGCTGGTCATTGAACCCAAGGGGCCCCGAGATCTCTGTTAAGGAGGTGGAGATCTCTTGATGGTCACAGAGAAATTATAACCTTCTTGTGAATTAAGAAGTATAACAAATCCAGAACAGAAGTAAATCAGTAACAATTAATGACTATCTAAGGGCATGCTGTTACTGAGAACCCTCTTATCTAGAAAACCAGCAATCAGCAGGGTTGACTAATTTTCGCCATATGTTTTAGTGTGAATGAGGATCTCTAGTAGACCCTATACCTTAGAATAGGAGATATTGTTTCAAGATCTACACTTTATAGCAGAGATCAGGAGCTGGCTACTTCTTATCCCTCTATTCCTAGATTATTTGATAATCCTGAAGCCTAAGATGAAAAGGGTCCGAATGTCTATACAATCAATATAATTGAGCCTATGTAGTGTGCGGCAATCTGCGTTAATATCATGCGAGTAGCCCTCTCTCCTCGTGGTGTTAGAAATATCATATATATTATGTGATAGATTGCAAGTCCTACGAGCATGAAAACAGTGCTTATAGCGAAGCTCCATATATGTGAACCTCCATAATATAGCCTGTAGATAGAAAATGAGATCCCAGTGGCGAAACCAATGATGAGTCTCATAAAAAATATCCCATAGAAGCTACTTAGAAATACCCTAAACCCCATCAGCCACCCACCCGTCAGACAGAGAACAAGCTAGCATGTTTCCACACACTACCCAAATCCTCTATATCTCGGCTCTATTATTTCTCATCAATAAGGAGAAAAATCCATAAGCCAAGAAATTTTTCAGTCTTTCTCAGCAGGAATGCTTTTATGTTCGTTTGTTATCTAGTCTTAAGCTTATAAGCATCCAATCCCTATCTATTTTGATGATGAGGTGATAATCTCTGCTGTATCTTGGTGTGGAGAGACCTCGGGATGCGATGACCTTAAGAGCATCCGAGACCGAAGCCCTGCATGAGGGCTATGCCCAGAAGGGCTTCGGGGTTCTAGGCCTAGCCCTAGATGGGAGCCCGGTGCCGCTGGGCTCAACAGCCACCAATGAACCCATAGAGATCCCCAGGTCTCTGTGGTGAGGTGGGAGTCCCCGATGCCACAGGGCTAAAAACCCGTGGATCAAGAAGCTAAGCAATCCAAAACAAATGAATACCGGCGACAATCAATAACCATCGGGGGACAAGCGGAAAATGAAGAGAGCGATGACGTG
>JAVVGE010000076.1:0-11836 GCA_032249255.1 Desulfurococcales archaeon
CTGTCCTTTAGATGGGAGTTCTGCATCCTCTGGGGCTTCTTATCATCTTTCTAGATCCCCTCGCGAGTGCGGCATCACCACTCAGACCCCGCCGCTAGCCTCGGGTAGGTGTGGGCTCATAGCCTGCTAAGCTCGCCCATATCCAAAACCAAATAATAATATGTGAGCAGGATTATGGCTGGTTTAGATCGTTCTATAATATACCTATGCCCATAGATCTTCTCCTAATCATGTCAAAAGCCTCCCTATCGATCTTTCTCTCTAACATCCATTCTCTGAGCTTGCCGGTTATTACTAGGGGTTTCTGTCTTAGCTCGGTAATGTTTCTCGATCCTGTGAGAAATAGTATGGCTTTTATACCATGTATAAGGCTCTTTAGGTATGTTCTTAGCCTTCCGGAGTAGTATGCCTCGAGGGCGGGTTTCGCTATTCCTACTAGATCTGCTCCTAGTGCAAGGGCTTTAGCGGCGTCTATAGAGGTTCTGATCCCCCCGCTACCTATTATGGTAAATTCTGGGGCCGCATATCTAGCTTCTATTATAGATGCTGCGGTTGGTATTCCCCATAGCGATAGGTCGCTTGCTATCAACGCTTTCAACTCCTCTCCTTTTCTCTGAGCTCTATATTTCTCGACAAGCACCCAGTTGGTTCCACCATAGCCGGATACATCGATAATTTTGATCCCTATCTTCCTAAGATCCTCGACAGTCTCAAGCGATAATCCACACCCGGTTTCCTTAATTATTACTGGTTTCTCAAGAATCGAGACTATGTTCTCGAGCCTCTTCAATAAACCTCTGTATAAGGGCTCGCCCTCCGGCTGTATAACCTCCTGAGCTGGGTTTAGATGTATTGCTATTGCGTCAGCATCTATCATCTCTATAGCCTTTCGAACCTCCTTCAAACTATAGCCTTTAATAAGCTGTGGCGCACCTAGATTCGCTATAAGAACCGCATTTGGAGCTACTTTTCTAGCTATTGAAAAAGACTCAACTCTCGAAGGATCCTCAACCGCTGCTCTCTGAGAACCCACACCCATAGCTATACCAAATTCCTCTACAGCCTCGGCCAAGGATCTATTTATGTGGGCAACATCGCTATGACCCCCCGTCATCCCCGTTATTACTATGGGGGCTCTGAGCCTCTTACCCAGGAAACTCACACCTAGCTCCACATCTTCAAAGTCTATCTCCGGGGCTGCCCTGTGTATTAGATGGACATATTCAAGCCAGGTAGTGCCCGGACCCTCTACATCCTGAGATAGGACTATATCTATGTGCTCAAGCTTTCTCGAAGGGGTACTCAATACAGAATCACCGTCCCGATGTCCTCATATCCGGCGAGGGCTTTATATACATACCCACTCTTCCTTCCATTAAAGATCAGGGCCTTCACACCTTTCTTAAGCGCCTCTACACCCTCTAGGATCTTCTTCCTCATACCGCCTGTCACATCGTACTTAGAAGAGCTCCCCCCAAGATCTACAATATCCCTCGAAACTCTGAGCTCTTTTAAGAGCACTGCATTAGGCTGGGAGGGATCTTTATTGAACACGCCATCAACATTAGTGGCAAAGAGCACCTTCCTAGCATTAAGGCTTAGCGCGAGGAGCCATGAGATGGTGTCACCTGAGAGTATTGAGTATCCCCCTCTCTTTGAAACGATCGCATCGCCGTAGAGAACCGGGACTACACCCCTGCCTGTCATGAGATATATATGCTCGGCTGCGTATCTAAAAGAGCCTGGGGACTCTTCATAGAAGAGGGCATGTGTAGCCATAGATACAGCAGGTAATCCTCTGTCCCTCAGCCTCATCACAAGCTCTCTATTGAGCTCGCTCATCCACCATGTAACTTCGGAGAAACCCTTCTCATCTATACCCCCATCTCTCTCCAGAATTTTCCTTACTATATAATGTCCATAGCTACCTCCCCCGTGAACTATCACGAGCCTCTTAATCCCATCTCTATAGGCTCTCTCTATATCATAGCATATAGCCTCAATGGCATTAATATCGATAGTCAGGGGCTCCTCCTTATCAGTTATAACGGATCCCCCTATCTTCAGGATCAATGGTTCTTCTTGCAACTACCTCCTGAGGAAAATATAAGGTTTCAGAGAGATTATTAATTGCGACGAGAGAGGATGAGGATGAGCGTGGAGAAGATCCATGTTAGATTTTCAGTACCGCAGGACGTTGCCGAGAAGGTATATGAACTCGTGAGCAAAGCTGCCAAAACAGGGAAGATTAAGAAGGGTACGAACGAAACCACGAAGGCTGTTGAAAGGAACCTAGCGAAGCTAGTAGTTATAGCGGAGGATGTTATGCCGCCCGAGATAGTCCTTCACCTTCCATTCCTATGTGACGAGAAGAAGGTGCCGTATATATATGTACCAAGTAAGAAGAGGCTTGGCGAAGCTGCAGGGCTGGTTGTCGCAGCTGCAAGTGTTGCTATTCTAGATCCTGGCGAGGCCAGACAGCTATATGAAGATATAGTGAAAGCAGCAAGCGATCTAAAGGCTAAAGGTAAATAATTTATATCAGAGATAATTATATCGACTAAAATATTAATGAAAAGCTACACTACCTTTTTTAAATAGATCATATTATAAATAGATTCAATCCTCATACGACAGGCTATACCTCTACACTCTATGCTCATTATAATATGTCGATCACATAAATATAGATGCTGAGTTGAACATAGCACATAGACAGAGCTATAAGATAACCCATAATCCTATTACCTTTTACCCTCTCCACATCATAAAGGGCGAGACTTGCCCTTTTATATAATACGGCACCCTCCCCGCTCTAAAGGGGCGGGGTTTCTATGCTGGGGTCTCGGGTGTTAGCCCCCTGGAGAGGGTTTAATGGCTTGACACCATTATGTGTTACCAAATAGCTCTCTATCTTCCTAGATATCCTTATTCTGTGTCCCAGCCTTCTCGCTATGTTCAGCGCAGCGTTTATGTCAGCATTGATCTTCTTCCCAGTCTTTCTACACACGTATAGCCTCTATATATCCTCCCGTTCTTGTGTTTTGCTTTGCATATAGAGCACTCCTTGCTAGTGTAATCCTCTGGGACTATCTCAACTTCTATGCCGTACTCTCTGAATATATTCACGATCCAAAGAACTATCTTCCTGAACCACCATATGTTAGTGTTATACTCATTGCCATTATCCCGTGATAGCATTATTGGATATCCTATATATAGCTTTCTAACTCCTCTATCATAGAGTTTATCTGCTAGGAATCTAATAGCTGTTATGTATAGTTGTCTTAGCCTCTCATCCCTCTTATACATTGCCTTAAGATACTTCTCATGATATTCTCTCCATGTTGAGATCCCAGCATTCCTAAGAAGATCTCTTATAGCCTGGTATGTAGCGATTTCTCTCTTCCACCAGTAGTATTCGGATTTGATCTTTCCTCCTTTGATAAGCATTGCTGATCCGTCCGAAATTGTAACAGCAAACAAGTTGTTAAGCCCCATGTCTATGAAAGCCTCCTTATCCCCTATGGGATCCCTCTGCTTGATACTCCTCGAGTTCACGATCCTACCCTTTTTATCCTTGTAGTTGGGCTTTACATAGCCCCTCTTATTGGATTTAGGTGGCTCAACACCAACCTCTATTGGTATGTGTGCGAACCACCTGCCATTAACATATATTATTTCAAGCCTTCCCTGCTTACCCTCCCACCTGATCCTGCCAACATATCTTATCCTCAGATCGAAGTCTTCAAGTACTATGTATCCCTCATTCTCGCTAATAGGCTCAACATGATACCTATCGTTTCTAATCAATATATGTATCTTCTTCTCACCAGTCTCTCTATCCTTCCAATAGCCTGGTGGAGATAACTTCCTAATATGAGGTGGCAATCTTCTCTGTTTCCTTAGATCTAGTAGCTCGAAGAAAGCGTTCCAAGCCTAGTCATTCTTATTAACAACCTGACCAGCATTAACACCAAGAACCCCCTTATACTTATGATAATATCTCTTGTTGATCTCATCCCTTTTCTCAGGCGATAGCTCTCTATTGAAGAATGCATGCCTCTTCTCATAGTTAGGCTCATTCCATAGCCTAGCACATGCCAAGCCTATATCGAAGAGCACCTCTTCCTCATATCTATTCGGGAATAGAGCTACTCTATTAGTCCTCCGCCTACTCCTCTTCCTCCTCTCTATCTGCTTTTTGAAGGCTTCCAGGGAGTCGGGGTCTCTAGTGGGCACGCCTCGGGATCCCCCCGTCGGACATTCTATCAGCATATTTGCCCACCGAGACCCGACCCCTATGCATTATAGAGCATAGAAGCCTTAAAAACCCCCGCCCTGAAGGGCGAGGCTTGCTCTGTCGTCAAGTCATTGGCTCATCTTCAGAGGCAATTGCTGAACTTGCGCTAAGTTTAATTATGAATGAATACTTATAAATTGTGGAGAACATCGTAGAGGTGTGTCATTGTTGGCATTGAGGATATATGGTGGGAGGTCCGTGAAATTGGGCTTGATTGGAGCTCATGCGGTGTAGATGAAGCTGGTGACTCACACCGAGGTACAACCTGCTAATAGAACAGGTATTTGGAAGCACCATCAAGTATCGTTGGCGGGGAACGCAGACACCCAGGTATTCACAGTGAAAACGTTGTTCTTCACAGCTAGGAGAGGATCGCTGTTCACTGCCACAGCTATTTCTTTCTCTTCTCCATTTTTTCACTTGCCTTAACCCCCTTTCCGCCTGTCTGTTGCTTTTTAATTGAGACTCCTTTTGCGAAGAATGCATAGCCCATAGATAGCCCTATGAGGATACCTGCAATGATACCGCCAGATAGCCATCTAGCTATCTCTGTATTGCTAGGGGGTCTCGTGACTGGGGGGAGCGTTATATATGATACTACAGTGACTGTAGTGATATTAGTAGTTATATTTCCTGTGCTAACCGAGGTAACTATCTCTGTGGATGTGTTAACAGCTGCTATATTTGCTGTTGTATTCGTGATGGCGGTATTAGTCGTATTTGGATACGCTCTATCCCCTATCTCTTTTGGCGTGGTGGTAGTGTTAGTTGTAGTGGTGTCTATAGGATTGCTCTGGGCGTTGATCGTTCTGAGTATGCTGTTATCCTCATAAAGATCTAAAAATACTAGGGTAGATATCATTAATATCAGAACTAGATACCTTGAGAAGATCTGGGCAGTTTTCATGTCTCCTCCTCTGAGTAGATATTTAATCTGCTTTTAAGCAACTCTGAAGACTGTCTAAGATATTAGTGTATTTGATGACCTCTACCTGCCCTGAGAGGCGAGGCTTGTCCTCTATTCAATGTCATGTATCAATAGAAGTGGTTCAGAATCTTTCTTTGAGAATCGTCTCCAGCTTTTTTCTAAGGATCTCTGACACTATTTTACCATCTGCTTTCCCTCTCACGACCTCCATGACCCTACCCATAATATAGCCATATGCTTTCTCACCCCTTTTTAATATCTCGTTCCGATACCTAGTTATCGTCTCCTCTATAATCTTCTCGAGCTCTTCCATCCCTATCCTCTTGATCCCCATTTCCTCTATAGCCTTAGAGGGTTGCACATTCTTAATACATGAGTACCTGATAACGTCCGCCAATACCTCCTTTGAAAAAGCGCCTTTCGCTAGTAGGCTTATTGCTTCCTCAATAAACTCTTCAGAGAATATGTCTATGTCTGGACACTCGGGTTTCAATGATTTAAGGGTATTTACGAGAGTCGATGCTATTAATGTGGGCTGAATAGATCCCCCGTATTTACTTACTAGTTCTTCGTACAAGGGTAGGTACCTAGATCTAATTACCTGTTCTGCTAGCTCTTTGCTGAGACCATGCCCCTCTATAAACCTCTTCATCTTAGCTTCAACGGGTTCTGGCACATATTTCTCTGCCTCTGCTAAGAGCTGGTCCGTAACCAATAAAGGCGGTATATCGGTCTCTGGATACATTCTCGCAGCGCCGGGCTGAGGCCTCATATAGGATGTGGTTCCATCCTCGTTAGCTGCTCTAGTCTCTCTTGGAACACCGTTAAAGGCCTCCCAGATCCTTCTAATCACTGCTTCAAATGCTTTTAAGGCCTTTTCTCTCTGATCAACGATCAATATAAATCCATCCACAGCTCTGTCAAGCTTTAGATGATTGTAGAGCTCATCTAGAAACTCCTCGCTAATCCCGTAGCCTGGTAGCTCGTCACTATGTATGAGACCCTTAACACCCCCCCACTGCCTTGCATAGTCAGCTAATTCCGTTCCGAACCTTCTCCCCGGGCCGAGATCCCATGCTAGGAGACCTCTGAATCTCCTTAGCGGCAGTATTAGTGCTGAGGCGCCCCTCTGAATAGCGGATTTTACAAGCCTACTCTCGCACTTACTCATGAGCTCGGTAGCTTCTACAAGCGCCTCTAACGATATCTCCTCCCTCTTAAGCCCCCTCCTGCGGATCTCATCCCTTAGCTGGAGCAATCTATACTGCCTATAGGCCTCATACTCCACAACCCTCGATATAAGTTCTAGCCTTTGCACTCCCTTAACCTCGATCTTAGCGCCATCCCTTATAGATATGTTAAGATCTTGTCTGATTGTTCCGAGCCCCCTCTTAACCTTTCCAGTTAGCCTGAGCAGCAACCCTATTTTATATGCAACCCTTTCAGCCTGTTCAGGTGTGTGTATATCTGGCCCTGTTGATATCTCTATCAGGGGTATTCCAAGCCTATCTAGTGAGTATATTACAGTCCCGTCCTCCTCACCGATCTTTCTAGCAGAGTCCTCCTCGAGAGTGACGCTCTGTATCCTTATTAAACCCTCTTCATCATCTATATAGCCTCCAAGAGCTATTACAGCCGTTCTTTGGAATCCGCTTGTGTTGGATCCGTCAACAACGATCTTCCTCATAACGTGGATCTCGTCGACAGGCTTTGCATGGAGCGCCTTGGCAACAGCAAGGGCTATGATAACTGCCTCCCTATTTATCATATGGGGTGGCTCTTCGTCCAGCTCAACTAGGCAGGTAGCCTCTCTAGGAGCTATATACTTAAATAGCCTACCCCTCTGATACTCAAAAAGGGCAGCGGGATCTATATCCCCTAGCTCACTCTTGCTAGCTCTTAGCCTCCTAAAAATAGTTGGAGCCTCCCCCAAATCCTCAACGATCTTCGAGGGGCAATCGCAAAAGAGTTTAGACCTCGTATCTAGCTGCTGATGTATCTCCAGACCTACTACAAGCCCCAGCTCCCTGTAATCGAGCCTATACACCATCCCACCTAGATATCATATGAGCTAGGAGCTTTATATTATGATCCATTATTTGGCATCTATATGCTCATATAGAACCCTATTAATATCCTGCTCCGAAGGACGAGACCTGCTCGATATATTCTCATTAACCTTAAAGGAGGGATGTATCCCTGGTTCATCGATTTGCCTAGCCGGTTGTCCAATTATCTAGAAAGTTAAACTCTATAGATCTTCTCTTCTTATCTTTATACCATGCTTTCCTCCAGTTAATCCAGTTACTCCATTTATTAAAAGGATCATACCACTGGAAGTCAATGCATGTGACCCCATGTTTAGAGCATATCTTAAAAACTTTCCTTCTTATTCTAGACCAATAGCCTTCGCTACCATATTTAACAGTTTTATAGATCTTCATAACCTCGCTCTTATCGAGCTTTTCCTTCATATAGTTCCATGTTATATCGTATATATTGAACATGTCAAACACCACTAGGCTATCGCTATCCTTTGCAGCCTCTATAACGGGCTCTATATGCTCCTCCTTATCGTTGAGACCAGGTATTATGGGTCCTAAGAATATCCATGTATAGATCCACGCTTTAGAGAACTTCTTAAGAGTCCTTGCCCTTGCGAGGGGGTGTGGAGCACCGGGTTCTATGACTTTGGCTAGTGAGGGATCCATGGTTGTTATGGTCATGCCAATATCAACGATCTCTCTGAAAGCCTTTAACAGATAGTAATCCCTGAGAACCAAGGGTGACTTTGTCTGTATAGATACCCTGAAACCATATTTTAGGAGAAGCTCTAGAGAGTTCCTCGTGAGCTGGTACTTCGCCTCTATAGGCATATATGGATCCGTTATTGTTGAGACCCCCACAACACCCTTCCTAGCACCTCTCAGAATCTCTCTCTTGAGAACCTCGACAAAGTTTATCTTAACAGCAACAACCTCGCCCCACCTCTCTGCAGCCTCCTTTATCCCTGTAAAGTGCCTCGCATAGCAGTATATACATCCAAATGCGCATCCCTGGTAAGGGTTTATGCTATAGTCTAGGTCTGGGAGCTTAGATCTATATAGTGCTTTAGACACCCTTATCTCTATAACTTTCTTAGGTATCAATTCCTCCCACCCATATAACTAGTGATCTTCCTTGAGGATATTAGGGAATAAACCCCGGATCTCGCTAGAAACATCTCGATGGGTGTTCTCATAACCTCCCTAACCCTTTTAAAGGCATCCTCTAAACTGTTATATGTCTCTGGAGAGGATCTATACATGGCCCTCATATTTTCCCTAACATACCAGACGCCTACAGGCAGGTTAAACCCCTCATATATCTCCCTCCATGTTATGACAGCAGCTTGCCTCCTTATAGCATTGAGCGCCTCGACAGTAGCTAGCCTCGATGCGTAGTAGCATCCACCTATTCCAGGGTATTCCCTCCTACCGTGGTAACCCTCATAATCCACTTCAACCCATGGCTCCGAGCCCCAGGCATTCCATATGGTGCCTGGATACCACGCCTCTCCCCACTCGAAGGCCCAGGTGTGGGGTATCATTATAGATATGAAGAGGTTCCTATTCACAGATCTCTTAAATAGTAAAACTCTATCGAGTATACTATACTCCTTTACTTTCTTCAGAAGGATGTCGGAGACTATCTTATCAACAGCTGTTATGGCCCATCTAGTTGGGACAAGCCTTCTCTTCCTGCCCAATGCCCCCACACTAATGATCCTCGAGATCCTATGAACATCTATACCACTTTCATAGAGAATCGCTATAGCCTCGCTAGCCTTAAGATCATTATCGCTATATACCTTCTCCACAGCCCTTTCTAAGGGTCTTATAGAGGCGATACTGATCCTCTTAAGCGGTGCCGAAGGCCCCATAGGAGGCGTAACCTCGCTTAAAACCACATCTCCTCTGGGCTTTTTCTCGAAGATCATTTCGACGTCAGCTGGGGAGGGGCTCATGGACAGGATTGCTATCTCCTCCAGCTCTCTAGGAGGGTTGTTCGCGTCATAAACTCTGAAAATCCTATAGCCCCTTACAAGAGATAGCCTCATTGTGAGAAACTTCTCGAGATCTATATAGATCCACTTAGAAGGATCTTCATAGAGAGAGGTATCACCCCTTATAGGGGGTGAGGCTGGATATACTCTTACAAATGGATATCCCACTCTTCCTATGAAAACACTGGGGGGTGAAGATCCCTCTAGCTCTCCACTCTCAACGCGTTTAACCCTTATGCTAGCTAGTGTTTCAACAATGATAGGACAGTATGCAAGGCCACAAAGAAGCTTAGAACCCCTGCACCTTATGCAGAGCTGAGGAGGCACTTTTACTATGGATCAACACCTATGGCTACCTACTAGAAGCCCTCTTAACAGCATCAGCGATCTTCTTCTTAGCCTCGCTAGCACCTCTCCAGCCTCTCACCTTAACCCATTTACCAGGCTCTAGCTCCTTATAATGCTCAAAGAAATGCTCAATTTTCCTCCTAACTATATCAGGGAGATCTTCAAGTTCCTTTATACTAGAATATCTTGGCTCCACCTTATCCTTAGGAACAGCAACAACCTTCGAATCAATCCCCTCCTCATCCTCCATATCCAAAATCGCTATTGGACGAACCTCAACGACAGAGCCAGGTACGAAGGAATGGTCACTTATAACGAGCACATCAACAGGGTCTCCATCCTCTTCCATAGTACCTGGTATGAATCCATAGTTAAAGGGATAAACCATAGATGTATATAAAACCCTGTCAACCCTTATAACGCCCGTATCCTCGTCATACTCATATTTAACTGACGAGTATGCAGGAATCTCTATTACAACATTGACAAGATCTGGAGCTTTCTCTCCAGGACCAATTCTCAACATAGTCAGCCCTACCACTATATATATCTTAAAGATTAAATTTATTAGGTGAAGCCCCTCCTTCTGAGAGGTATGTATATAAAAAGCGCTAAACTCGGTTAGAGGTGATTGAGACCTCTTCTTCTATTTCTATGAATCGCTGTATTAGTATTCCAACGATCCCTATAATTTATCTTGTCTATTGCCTTCCTATCTTATCGATCTTTCAGCTCTCATATACACCGGTATTTCTCCCAAGCATGACAACAAAGCAGGCCTCGCCCTTTAGGGCGGGGAGGGTGTCATTAGTTAACCATATTATCCTCTAGATAGAGAGGTTTTGAAGCAGCTATGCTTAGCCGAGGAATTCATCCCCTAGAGCCGATTGTTCCAATTCTCGTGATAGCCCAATATTTGCTTGCCCGACTTTTCATACTTATAAATCTCTGATCCATAATTATCTTTGATAAGGTGACTCTAGTGTGTCTGGCACTAAAGTACTTTCGAGAAAATATGAGGATCAGAGCTCATGAGACCGGGACCCTATATGAAGGTCATGCTCAGAGGGGCCCAGCACAACTGGACTTGACAGCCACCAGCGAATCCATAGAGATCTCAAGATCTCTGTGTGGGTGGATGTCCTCAATGCTCACAGGATTCAAAATCTGTGGAGGAGAAAACGCAGCAAATCAAGGACAATGAAAAAATATAAATGATCGTCGAGGGATGAGAAGCGATTATGAGGACATCATACATAGTGATTAGTGTAGTAACTATAGCACTCCTAGATTTTCTAGGGTATAGCTTATACGACTATAACACTGCGAAAGATAACTTAAAAAATATAGATATAAGCATAAGCACGGCCATGCCTCAAGAAACTGTTTTTGAGTTTCATAAAAGTTTATAAGGGTTGGTATATCATTTTTATGGAGCGATTTTGCTGAAGTCTAGTGAGGTCTGCCAGATCCTTGAGCTTGTGAGGGCATATTCTGTGCCTATAAGGGATGATAGGGTTAGAGGGCTAATAACATGGTATGTTAAGGCTCTACAGAATGCTATAGATATGATCTGGGATAATATCGAGTGGAAATACAGCTTCCCAGAGCTTGTTAGAAGGGGTGGAAAGCTGATCACTAATATGGGTTTGAAGATGAGGATCCCAATAATACCGAGGGACAGGGCTTTCAAGAAAAGGCTTAGAGAAGAGCTTATGAAGGGTAATCCCTACGCATCACACTGGGTTGATGCTGTTATCAGAACAGCTTATTCGATCGTGGAATCCTGGAGGAAGAGGTATCTAAGGGGTAGGGCTAGGAAGGTAAAGCCGAGGATTAGGAGGAGATTCGCTAGGTGCAAGACAACGCTTATGAAGATAGATTACCAGGCTAGAACCATAAGGATAACTCTAAAACAAGGTGAATATTTAACCATATCCTGGAGATCAACATGGTTCGAGCACAGGGTTAGAGGCTGGACTGTTGGCGAGGTTATAATCTTTGACGATAGAATAGTTATCCCCTTCAAGAGCTCTGAGGAGATCTATGTTAGGAGGGTCATTGGATGGGATAGTAATGAGCTTTCATTGGATGGCTACGAGCCCAGTATAGGCTTTATACATGTAGATCTAAAGCCTCTCCAGAGCATTAAGATCTTGTATGAGCGTAAAAAGGCTATAGCACAGAGGAAGGGTAGGAGAGAATTATATGA
>JAVVGE010000077.1:0-11409 GCA_032249255.1 Desulfurococcales archaeon
AACACAAACAAATTAATATCAATGACAATCAATGACCATCGGGGGACAAGCGGTTAGAAAGGAAGAGGAGTATGATGGCAGCAACAGCAGCAAAGAGAGAAAATCCAATATCCACATCCATAGCCATACAAGAATAGCCAAAAATGTATTATTTTATTCTGAAGGTGGGTATAGCACTAGGAAGATCTTTACATAGTCTTCAAGCAGTTCTTTGTAGAATCTCTCTGTTATCTCTAGAGCTTAAGCTCCAATATTTTCTTCCCTAGATCTATTGGCTTAGGCGGAAAATCGGGGAGCTGTTGGTAAAGAAGCTTAATACCTCTTGAGAGAAGCTCTAAAAGGGCTTTTTTATCCTCACCTCCTATATTCAGCGTCTTTTCTACTCTCACACGACCTTCTTTCCATCCCATCTGACCTAGGTTTATAAACTCTACAGTAGCTTCCGCCATATCAAGTAGAGCTAGCACATCCTGAGGCTTCTCTACCAGGATGAGAGTCTTCCCTAGTATCTCGGCATTTTTCAGCTTTTCGGCTGCGTCCTTTATGTTGAGAACATCAACTTGGATCCCTGGAGGTGCTAGGGTTAGTTGGAGCTGTTTTAGCACAGGGTTAGAAGCAATCTTATCGTTAACAACCCATACAGATAAACTCCCTATTTTTTTAATCCATGCTGCCGTTACCTGGCCATGTATGAATCTATCGTCGATTCTAATGAATATCCTGTCACTCAGATTCCTCCTTTGGGATTTCGTATCTATAGTGCTCAAATTTAATACCCCGAACTTTCTATCTTGTATAGGGATTAATATGCTTAGGGCAGACTTATTGAGTGACGTCTTTGAAAGTGCTGGGGTGTCTCGTAAAATCCATATAGATGATGAACCTTGATAGAGGCGGGTTTTCACGAGGAAAAATTAGAGTTCCCAACTGGTATAGCCATGTCAGGCTACTATACGATAAGGGCTAGAAATGCTGTAGGTTACCACGATCCTCTTAAGGTGAGAGCACTATATATAGAATCAGGTGGCGAATCTCTTATCATACTATCTCTCGATCTAATAGCTGTAGATCTAAATCTCTCTAATGAATTAAGGCGTAAGATTGAGAGGATCTTAGGAATTCCAAGAACAAATATCTTAGTTACTGCGACACATACACATTCAGGTCCTGAAATTGGTTCTCTTGGAATTCTGGGCGATGCAATGGGGTTAACTCTCCCTCTTGAAATTGAGGAGCTAAGAATACACATTATAGAAAAGGCTTTCGTAGCCATTGAGAAAGCTGTGAGAAAAATCCTGCCATCAAAATTATATATCTGGGAAAGCTCTATCCAGGGTCTTTGCGCTAATAGAATAGATCCTGGAAAACCTCAAGATCCCAGAGTAATATCGCTTCTCATAGAAAATGTAAACAGGGAGAGATCGGCTCTGATAAACCTCGCGTGTCACCCTACGGTTCTAGGATCAGACAACAGGCTCTATTCCAATGATTTTCTTTTTTATTTAGAACAGGGACTAAAAGGTTCTATAGAGTCCCTAGATTCTGTGGTTTTCGTGAACGGAGCTTGCGGTAATCTAAGCACTAGATTCACTAGGAGAGAGAGCAGCTACGAAGAGGCAGATAGAATAGGCAGATCTATTGCATCAAGAATTGTTGAAGGCTATAGATTTCGGACCGAGTTGAAAGTTTTAGAACTCATGAGTCTTGGCAAGGAAATTTTTATAAAGTTGAGCAATGCTTTCGAGAAGTCATTTAACAGCAATCACAATGAGCTTAATTTAAATGCGTTATATGGATCTCCCAGTTCCATCCCATCTAAAAGAGCATTTGCTATCGCTCTAGGGATCGAAATTCGCGGTAAGCTGGCAAAGCTGCTTAAGGAAAGGGGAGCGGCATATGTTGAAGGCGAGGTCAATGTGATGAAAGCATCAATCGGCAAGAACAAATGCCTAACCTTAGTCGGTATCCCTGGTGAAGCCTTTGCAGAACATGGGATCAGAATTAGATCATTAGTCAAATGTGGCCTAACTATAATAGCAGGCTACTCTAATGGCTACATAGGCTATTTACCGGCACATGGCTATGAGGGAGAGTACGAGACTTTGATTTCACTTGTAGGCGTAGAAGGTGCAGAGAAATTGATCTGGGTGATTGAGGATATGTTGAAAAATCTCTTACATTAAAAAATAACAAGATTATGAGGAAGCAAACCTCAAATAGATGTAAAAATTTTCATGTGTTGTTGTGATGACTCTAAGGCTTTTCTAAGCTCTTGCTCATCATAGGAACTATAATTTCCTGTTAGAAGCTCTAGAAGGAGAGGCATGTTAAAGCCTGTGATCACAGCTCTGACTTTTGATTCTTTAAGTAACATGAGAGAGGCTCTCGAGGGTGTTCCACCAAGTATATCTGCTAATACTATAACGTTACTACCAACTCGACTGCATATTTGAAGCATCTTCTCATAGAAATTCTCTAGGCTCTCTCCCTCCTCGAGACTTGCGCATAACACTCTCTCACTCACGATAGAACCTATTATCATCTCTAAGGATCTTATGAGGGAGCAAGCATAACCTCCATGCGATACTAGAAGAAATAAAGGTCCCCCCACAATGTTTCACCTCATATGGGATTGTGATACTCTCCTCAATGTGTGCCTAATACCCCTTATCGCAAGTGAGAGAGCCCATATGTTACCCGGTAAGGCTATTCCCATTCTATATCCGGAGTCCCCTATATGGTGAATATCGCATCCACAAGCCTTCGAGTGAAGGGCTATACTTCTCACGACAGAGTGAAAAGAACCTTCTTGAGAGGTTCCTATAGCACATACTAGCAGCGCATCATATCTCTCTACTAACTTGTGTACAAGCCTTACAACCGAGGGGTGAGAACCCTTAGAAGTATAGGGAGCCGGAACAATTATACCATCCGCTCCTGCAGATAAAACAGTCTCTATCTTCTTTAAATCATATATAGGATCTTCTTTAACCCCACCCCCATGCATCTTGCCTCCTAGTATTATGGCTCTTGAGCCTACTACTCTATGGCAGAGCTCCACACCCCACTCTATTTTGTTCCATGTAACTCCTGCTCCTGGATTGCCAGTGACTGCTATGAGTCTGGATCCTAGCTCTATGCTTCTACTCACAGTTGTCTCTGTTAGCCTCCAACCAAGGTTTGCCCCAAGACCTTCAGAAGGTTCCAGGTTATTACCTATGTATCTAAGGACGAACATGGAAAGCTTTGATAGATTATCAATATGGGAGGGTACCCCTTCAACTTTAGGATTTAAGATATCTAACATGTTAAGAAGCACTATATCTGCACCCATTGATGCGGCTATCTCCACATTAGAGATTCCATCTACTAGACTGGGAGCTGTAGCCACTACCTCGGCCATTATCGTTCTACCCTCTGAAGCCAATATAGCCCTCTTCATATCACCCGGGGTTATCCTCGCCAACTCTGATCCCGTGAGATCGAGAATCCTTTTGCTACGTGCCTGCATTAATCTCTCCATAAAGATTTAGGATATACAATATAAATAACAATGGAAAAGCGGGTTAGCTAAAGCTATATTAATATTTGCTAACAATAGTAAAATTAAGATTTATTAGGTTTGTATGGTAACTCTGGTATGAGGGTGAGATGATTGGTACTAGAGATAACAATTCAGCAAATAGTAGTTCTAACGATAATGGCATTTATATTCGGGCTAGACTATATTTGGGTAACCCCTCTAGGGATATGGAGACCCCTTATAGCTGGCACCCTGGCAGGAGCAGTACTTGGCGATCCGATAACTGGTCTTATAATAGGTGCCCTTCTGGAATTTACCTTTGCAGGTCTCTTCACTATAGGGGGAGGCACAGTGCCCGAAGCCTCTTCTGGTGCTATAGCTGCTGTTACTGTGGCTCTAGCAACAGGATTACCGCCTACCGCTGCGGTTCCCCTAGCGATACCTTTAGCTGTACTTACCATGAATATTGAGATTTTTGTTAGATCTTTCGATGCTGTCTTCACTCACTGGGCTGATAGATCTATAGAAAGAGGCAATCTGAACATGATACCTATCATAAACATCCTAGGTGCGGTGCCATGGGGTTTAAGCAGGGCTATTCCCGTCGCAGGGCTTACAGGTCTATTGGCTGTAAATCCACAAGCTGTTCAAGCTGCTGTGGACGCCCTTCAAGTTATTCATGTTGGGCCCTTTGCTATACGTTTTTGGGATGCTATGGCAATTGCAGGAGGTGTTCTCCCAGCGCTAGGCGCTGCTATATTGATGAGGCTTATGATAAATAGGAGAAATGTCGCTCTCTTCATACTAGGATTCGCTCTCGCAGCATATTTGAAGCTGACCCTAGTGGCTATAGCCCTTATAGCTGGGGCTCTGATTTTCTTTATATACTATAATAGATATTCACAGATATTTGAAGGAAGTTTGGCAGAGAAACAATCAGGGGGCCTAGAAAGACCGAATCACTCCAGTGATACATCTGAAGGAGGTTACGGGCTAGCCGAAACGAAACGGATCCTTACTAAAAGCGATATATATAAGGCTTTCTGGTTATCATGGTTTATCCAGTCCAGTTGGAATTATGAGAGAATGATGGGGACAGGCTTCTTACATGGCATGCTTAGCATAGAGAAGAAGCTTAGAAGAAGCTTTGAGGAGCTCAAAAGCTGGCTTAAACTTCATAATGAATTCTATAATACGGAGCCGCACCTACATAACGCGATCTATGGAATTGTCTTAGCCCTTGAGGAGCGGAATGCTGACCAGGATACCGTGAGAGGTGTAAAAACAGCACTTATGGGACCATTTGCGGGCTTGGGAGATTCGATTATGTGGTTCACTATATTACCCATAGCCTTCCTATTGGGGGCTTCTCTTGGTGCTCAAGGCAATCCACTTGGCCCAGTTGTAGCTTTGGCCATATGGATTCCTGTGTCGTGGGCTGTGAAGTACTATTCTCTAGTTTATGGATATCGATACGGACTCTCCTTAGCAGGGATCCTCAGAGGCGATGTCCTAAAGGTTTTCAGAGATGCCACGGCCGATTTTGCAATGGCTATAGTGGGTGGAATAGCTGCTACCTATGTCAGAGCATCAACACCTTTGATCCTTGGACAGTATGGTGGCCAGGCTTTGAAACTCCAACCAGTCCTAGATCAGTTAATGCCTTCACTACTATCACTTATATTTGTCCTATATGCATATTACCTTATCAAGGTCAGGGGCTATGGCTACGGTACTGCAGTAATAATACTCTTTGTCACAGCATTTATTCTGGCTCTTATAGGGTTCCTCGGGTAAAAACACTATCTAGGAATCCGATCCAGAATGTCTCTTATTTTAGAAGGCTTTCTATTTTTTTCAGAATTTCTATAAGACCTTCGCCATTTTCCTTATAGGCAACTAGATCGGCTGCTTCCTTCAATTCTTTAGAGGCGTTGCCGACGGCTCCTTTGTAATTAGAGACCCTAAAGAGGGGAAGATCGCTATTACTATCCCCTATGCTTATTATAAAGGCATCTAAAATTTTGGTATGCTTCATCCATCTAGTCAAACCTATTCCTTTGTCAACTCCAAAAGGGACAAGCGCATAGGTTGCTGAGCCTACTTTCACTATATTGTATCTACATACATTGAGATCTTTATTAAGAGCTCTTACAGCATCCAAATGTGTCTGATCGAAATAGTAGAGCACTTGTCCTTGATTAGCTGGCTCGACCTTACTCTCCAGCAACTTGATCAATGTATCCCAGCAAGGCGGCTTATATATTATTAGCTCATCTTCCTCAGCTAGATAGATGACAGCGCCCAGCTCGAGTACCAGAGCGCTGAAATAAGTTCTTAGACCTCCGACTACTGAGAAACGGCTCTCAATATCCCTATAAGGCCTCGCTGTGGCTACTAGAGTTAGGATTCCTTTATCTTTTAGATATTTAATTTTATCGAGCACCCTATGATCTGGCAAACCACCTTCTTGTGTCATTGTTCCATCGTAATCCATAACTATTACTGAGGTCTTCTTCAATCCACCTCGACCCAAGATCCTCCTTGTAAATTTGATCTATAGTACGCGTCAAGAATTTTCTGGGCTCTGAGACCTTCCTCAAGCGTTGGGCTATAGCTATCTGATACATTAGCCAGAAACTCTATAAATCCCTTTAGAAGGACTAGGTACGCATATGTCCATCCTTCATAACTCTTCGAGGGAGGCCATAGTAGATCTTTGTAGATGTCGTTAAACCCTATAACTCTTTTCTCAACATTACCTGAGGATCTTGTGAATACATAAACTTCATGAGGCTGATTAAGAGAAGCTCTTAATCCTCCTTCATTTCCGTATATCTCTATTCTCATTTGCTCTTCGAAACCTGGACATACTTTAGATGCTTCTAGACTACCTGCTAGCCAGCGGCTCGTGTTTTCCATCTCCACCAGTGCTATTCCCATGTCTTCTGCATCGATCTCGACCATCTGTCCAGTAAACGGATCTTTTCTCTTGGATACTATAATATATCCTTTGCCAAGGATTCTTTTGATTCTCATGTTAGTCAAATATTCAGCTAAATCTATGAGATGGATCCCCAGATCTGTAAAAACACCACCACCTGCTAAGGCCTTGCTCATTCTCCATTCAAATGGGGTGTCTTCATAAGCATGCTTAGCGTGAGCACTAACGGCCCGAAACATTGTAAGAGATCCTAGAACACCCTTAGACATAAGACTCCTAGCATATATAAAGGCTGGCACAAACCTAGCAACAAAGCAAACTGTGCCAAATCTTCCCGAGGCTTGCGCCTTTCTAACTATCTCTTGGGCCTCCTCATAGCTTGTTGCTAGGGGTTTCTCAATAACCACATGGGAGCCTCTTTCAAGGGCTCTTATAGTATAATGTCTATGAGTATAGTTATGGGAAGCAACAATTACTAGATCTAAGTTTCTTCTGAAAAAATTTTCTTCAGAATCTGTATAGTGCTCAAAACCGTAGGTTTTAGCAAAGCTCTCGCCTCTAGCTATGGAATGAGAGAGAACAGAGTCAAGTTTTATGTGGATCTTCTCAGCAAAACCTTTAGAGGTAAACTGAAGGGTTCTAAGGCACCATGCCTGCGTTGAGGCTGACCATCCAGTTCCTATAACTCCAACAGAAATAGTCTTAGGCATTTTCACCCCTTAATAAGAATTATTTCCTAACCTATAAACATAGGATCTTAATCAATTATTTCGAACATAATATGCACTTGTAGCTATAAAATCTCGTGTTAATATCCAATAAAAATTTATAAGATTTTTCAATATGCGGTAAAGGTTACTCGGTACTGATACATCCTTAAAAATGTAGGTACATAATAAATCTATACAGGTTATGGAATACCTGTACTTTACATTAACAGACTTAGCCTGGATATGCTTCTCTAATTCCTTATAATATTCTAAATACTAATGATATATCGCGTTAACTGTGCTGAGAAGTCCATTAATCATTTTCAATGATATAATGAGACTGATTCCCTGTTTAGCCCCATGTCAATAAACCCTAAACATATCGGGTTATTGTAGAACATGCTGAGGCAATTTGAGATAGGGGCTTTTGAATAATGTTCATAGGATCGAAAATATCTGGAGTAAATGAATCTATAAAATTATTCTATCCTTATGTTCATGCTCCATAGTGACAACATATGCTGCTTATTGTGACGTAAACAATTTCATTTGTTCTTACGTAGATGTAACTCATCTAAAGCATTTTAATGCTATATAGGTTAGAAACAGCTTTTTCTTTTACCTGAGGATCTTAATGCCACTAGATATCAACAGCTTGCTAGCCATTCTTATCACATCTTCGCTACTTATTGCCGATCTTGTAATCTCCTTTACTAGATCAAGCGATTTAGAGTGACTTAATTTTGATATTGTATATTTAATTAGGCCTACGGCCGGTGGATTAACACTGAGTGACTCGATTCCAAGGCCTATTAGGATCGGAATTGAAATCTGCCTACTCGCAATTTCGCCACAGACACCTAGCTTTACCCTTTTATTCTTTATCTTCTCTATTGCTATGCTCATTATTCTTATTACTGAAGGGTCTAGATCGTTATATAGTTCTCCCAGTTTCTCGTTGGTTCTATCAACTGCTAGTACATACTGTGCAAGATCGTTGGTTCCAAAGCTTACGAAACTAATAAGCCCCGTGTCAACCAGTAGATCCAGCATCAGCGCAGCAGCAGGAGTTTCAACCATTATGCCTAAGCTTATGTCGTCGGCTCTTAGCTTAGAGGAGGTTTCTATTATTGCCATCTCTAGGGAACTATAGATTTCATAAATCTCTTTCACTCTACTCACCATAGGTATCATAAGTTTTAGGTTCTCTCCGAATCTTTCAGCAGCCCTCACGAATGCCCTTAGAAACGGCATCAGAATCTCTTTATTATACTCTAGAAGTAGTCTAATCCCTCTCAGACCCAGAAAGGGATTGGGCTCCTTAAGTCTTAGATAGGGTACAGGCTTGTCACCTCCTAGATCAGGGGCTCTTATGACTATTTCTTTTCCTTTAAAGAACTCTGCGGATCTTATTAAAGCATTAAGAAGTCTCTCCTCGCTAGGCGGTTTTTCCAATGTGTAGAGAAATTCGACTCTATAGAGACCTACACCATCACACCCCAATGAGGAAGCTAGTCTCGCTTCCTCTACATTACCTATATTACATAAAACATCGATCTTTTTTCCATCAAATGTTACAGCATTAGATCTTGCATAAGGCTTCGTAAGAACCTTTAAATCTTCATAGTTTTTTAATATCTCCATATACTTCTTCACTAAACTTTCGACAGGTTCTAGGATGAGCTGACCATTTATCGCATCAACAATTGCCCTAGAATTCGTTTTGATAGACTCAAGATCCAACATAGGTACAATTATATAGGGGATCTCGTTATTCCTAGCTATTACCGCTATATGCGAAGTAACCCCTCCTTTTCTTGTGACAAGACCTTTCAATCCTACTCTTATGAGACTTATAAGATCAGTCGGTAAAATATAGTCAGCCACTGCAATGAACCTCTGTTCAGCAGATAAGGTTTCATCTTGAGAGTCCTCCTTAATCCTTTTTAGAATTTCATAAACCACGTTCCTGAGGTCAAGTTCTCTCATTTCTATAAGCTCATTTTCACTTCTTAGGAGTGCCTCAGAATAGGACGTGAAGACCCTCTTGACTGCGAGCTCTGAGCAGATCTGCTCGGAGATAACTAAAGCAGCGGCTTCCTCGATTATAGCTCTCGCCATTATCCTATATGCCTCAAATAGTTCCCTAAACAAGGATTCTTGGGAGCCCATGAGGATCTCTAAATGTCTTTCAAATCTTTCAAGAGAGCTCCTGAGCTTCTTAACTTCGGTGTCAGGGCTATCTGCAATACAGCTATTGGGGATCTTATCTAGGATCTCATACTTTTCGTGTTTAACAACAAAACCTATTGCTATTCCGCTTGAAGCTGTGGTGCCCCTGTAGATCTTCATATGCCCTCTCCATCCTCCACTGGCAGGACTTTTTCTATGAAGTGTAGCAGAGCTGAATGTGCTTCATCTTCGTCTTCCCCATCTATAATTAACGTTACTATATCTCCATAGTCCACTCCAAGAGAGAGGATCTTTAGGAGATTCTTTGAGTCTGCACAATTATTATCCTTGCACACTTTTATTGAGGATCTAAACCTAGAGCAGAATTGTGTGAATCGAACAGCGGGTCTCGCATGGAGACCTGATCTATTTAATATCCTAACCTTAACACTTTTCATAATGGAGTATCCCATAGATACTAATACGTTTCAGAAAAATATAAATTGGCTTATCTTCTCCCGATAGGTAAATATTCTATATCTCAAGTGTTGCAGCAAAAGTCCATCATGTTATTTTTACTTTAGCGGATCATAGAGTTCGAAGGTGATTCGAGAACGTAGAATTAGGATATTGTAAGCATAGTTGCTAAGCTTAAACTAATGCTTTTAGGATAGAAGATAGAAATAGCGTGAGATATTTTTCTACATTAGGTACCTGAGCTCTCTAGATCCTTTCAAAGGAAGCTTAATCGGATCTGTGAGGATACATCTAAATCTCTATGTTATCCTTGGGTTTTGGTCTGCTAGGAAAATATTTTATACTAGGTATATATATGCAGCTAGATTAAGTAATATAAAAATTTTAAACGTTTCAAGTTATCTACTCTCATAAATACTCATAATCAAGATTTAAATACCGCCTTGATTATGAGTATTTATGAGAGTAGATAAGATCTATAGGATAAGAGTCTCGGGACACTACTATCCACACGAGTTCAGAGAGATCATTACATCGCTAAAACCAAAAAAGCTAATCCCAATACATACAGAAACGCCAGATACAATGATAAGCATCTTTAAGAAGATAAAGACCAAACCTAAAACGTAGTGCTATTTGCTCTATTTGTGGATGAGGCGTTTTAGTATCCAGGGCAACAGTATGATTGTTGATATGACTGCTATAGCTGCTATGATCAATGTGCCATCAATGCCTATCCCAGCAATGGTTGTTGTCCTAGTTATCTCCCTGGTTATTTCCATCAGATGTGTCCTCACATCTGTTTTCAATATGGTAAGTGTTGCTATCCTAACATCTGTTAATGTAGTTGTTAATGTGGTCGCCCGTGTATCTGTATAGGCTTTAGTTATTGTCTGTGTTACAGTTTGTGTTGTAACTATAGTTCTAGCCTGCGTGGTTGTTATTGTTATTGTTGTTGGCTGCTTCGCCTCATATTCTTTTGGAAAGTATATGTAGAGTGTCCATGCTGATGGCTTGAACTCGTTCGGATAGTCAACAACCCTTGCATATCCATTGTCCACAAGCCACTTATTAACATTCAGCAGATGCGTATCGTTATACCTGATATATGCTATAGCCACAACCCTGTTATATCTATCAATAACATACAGATCATCCACATCTAGATATACGGTTTTCCCCAGGATGAGCCTCTCAAGGGCGATTCTAGATGCATCCCCCTCAGCAGTCCCGAGCTCTGGAGCATCAATATCTGCAAGCCTAACCCTTCCAACTGGAAAAGCATCAAAGGTATCTCCATCAACAACCCTTTTAACAACAGCGATAACATCGATCTCAACACCTGGGCTCGATGAAAGAGGGCTAGCAACACCAAGCACAAGAAGAACCACGATAAGAGAAACACATAGAGCAGAGACCCTCAACCCAGAGCCCCCAAAACAATATGCCCTCAACTAAATTAAGGAGGGCTCCATAGGAACCATTTAAACAGAATAGATAGACTTGAACTGCATGCTTTGTTATCTTGTGCTGACCTCCTCCCCGCCTTGAAAGGGCGGGGGTTCCCCAGCCCTCTTACCGGC
>JAVVGE010000078.1:0-11352 GCA_032249255.1 Desulfurococcales archaeon
ATCAGCGCTAAAAAAACAGGGACTTATAAGACTTTCAATTCTATAGTAGATCATCGAGACTATAGAGACTATCAATCCATTCAGAAAGAAAATTACCTTTCAATTCTATAGTAGATCATCTATACAGCTTTATACACAGGGTATAAGCAGGTTTAAACCGCTTTCAATTCTATAGTAGATCATCCTAGAGTTTATATCAAGCGCATATAGACCCAAGACACTTCCACTTTCAATTCTATAGTAGATCATCGACATGCTTGCGCACGGGAACGTATATATTTCTGCTGGTGATATTCACTTTCAATTCTATAGTAGATCATCCGATCCACGTTGTCTCTTTTGTTCTTGATCAGTTCTATAGTAGATCAGCTTTGTCTACTATTATTTATGTTTTGGGGGTATTTAAGCGAAGATCTAGCTTTTGATCCTTGTTTTTGATGGCCGCAACGCTTATTAGCCTCAAATTTTTTCGATCTAGCTTGTCCTTGGATCTTTTGGGATGATCTCTCGGGATCTTTTTTCTACTAGATCTGTTTTTGATCTTTGATCTTATGATCTTTTCGATCTCCTTGGATCTTTTTCCCTACTCTTTCCCGATCGATTCCGGGATGATCTCTGTTTTTGTTTTTGATGTTCTCGATATCATGATCCATGTTTTTGTTGGTTAGATACTGGTTTGTTTTTCTTTCCCCCATAGCTATATATGGTTTTTCGTTTTCTTATTTGGTTTGCTATTGTTTTTCACTCCTATCAGTGCTCTTGCCATTTGTGGGCTACTTCTCTAGCTATTGCCTTTATGAAGCAGTCTTGGTAGGCCTGCTGGGCTTTGTTGCTAAGATCGCTATTTTGTTCCCTGGCTCTGCTTTCTTGCTGGCAGGCCTTTTAGCAAGAGATGCTTGTGGATATTGTTGTGGACATATGGCTGGCTATTTTCCCTTGTATTTTTGGGTGTCTGGGGGATGATCTACTATAGAATTGAAAGCTCAAGGCGGTGCTCTCCATGGTTTGAGGAGCCTTAATTTTCTATCAAAGAAAATGTCTATAGTTATTGGTTTAGATATTCTTGCTTTGAGTAGTTTTTTCTTATTGTATATTTCTATTCTCTCTGTAAAATCTATTATTGCTTCGAGGTCTAGTTGGCTCAGTATCTCGGCTTCTACTGTAGTCTCCGGCTTTATCTGGGGTATGTTCATTGCTATTGATATTAGTTCATGTACCGAGTTTGGAATCCCATCGTATATTTTTCCGTCTAGCCCCGCTATCGAGGCTATATATCCATGGGTGAGAAGATGTTCAAGGGACTCTAGAAGAGACTCTATGCTTTTGCATTTTAGCCAGATCTCTATAGCTTTGTTCCTCCTCATCCTAAGTACCTCGTCACAGACAGATGCTCTGGCAGGTTCTATCTGCATTCTATGGGGAACCAGGTATATGGCTAGCCTTAGGGGCTCGGACAACATTTAGCCGAATCACCGCAGGAGGTGTTGATACAGTTGATGCATGTGCTGTAGATTTTTACCCTATCATTCAACTCTCTGATGATCCTGCAGGGTAAACCTGAAGATTCTGTACCCTCTGCGATTTGACAGAGATTATTCAGCGAGAAAACCCCTCTATCCACAAGACAGATTATGAGTATAGCTCCGCCCTTGTCCATCGCTTTTCTAACGCAGTCAGCGATCTCTCTATACTCAGCTTCATGCCTGCCTGAGCCCACTCCCTCACCATCGCATTCTATGCATCTGAGAAACTGAGAAAAATGTTTATAGTATTTTTTATTACTTGGTACAAATTTCTCCAGAGTCTTTTTCTGCCTTTTAGAGCAAAATAGCCTACTATAGTTTCTAATAACATACTCTACCTCCTTCCACAGGTTACTATCAAAGTCTTCGAGGTCCTTTTCCGAGGGATGTCCACACTTAAAGAACGCATTTAGATCAACGATTGCTAACCCGCATCTATTCCTTGAAGAACCCTCAAAAGAATCACTTGAATCTTCCAGCACATTCATGCTAGGTTCCTCTAGCGCCTAACAAGAGATCCGCCAATACGAAGGGTGTGTGGGGTTTATCCTCCAATATAGTGATCCTATTGGATTTCCGATCAAACCTTAGGAAATATAGTTTAGCGTCGGTTGCGAATGCCACATAAGGAGAATGAGTAGTCACAATAACGAATGTCTTTGCCTTGATAAGCTCATCCATCTCCTTCAAAGCCCTATATAGAAACCTCATAATCAATATCTGCTGAAGAGGGGTGAGAGCCTCCTCAGGCTCCTCGATAACAAGTATCCTAGATTTCGTCTCCTTAGCAGGGGGAAGGCTCATAAAGCTGATAATATATTCAATAAGCAGGGGAGCCACGATTGATGACGATAGCAGGCTATGCCTAACCTCATTCCTAAACCTTTTATCATAAACCCTCAACGTAGGCAAACCCTCGCCCTCCTCTATTTCGAGAACTTCTAGAGGAGCGATCTCCTCAGGCGCAACCTCCTCCTCATAATCATCCTTTAACTTCCTAGCTAAGTCGTTCAGAACATCCTCATAGATCCTCCTAACCCTTTCTAATAGCCAGCTACCAGCCCTCTTCTTAAACTCAACAGCATCCGTAACCATTTTGAGACCTAGACGTGAGATGATCTCCTGAATCATGCTCTTAACTTTCTCAATCTCAAATTCATATATAGGGGTCTCCTTGCCATGCTTCCTAATTATCTCGGCTATACTATCCAGATGCTTAACCAGCTCTAAGATTCTCTCATAAGAGCTGTAAAGCTCCCTCAACATAATCCTTGCATCAGGTATATAACCCTTAAGCGAGTTACACGGCAGGTCAACTGGATCTATAATATAACTAATATCCAGATCCCTCAAGGTCGAAAACTCGGCCGCACCGCCTTTTTCCTCACAATGTAGAAAAGTCCTAGCAATAATAGACTTCAAAGTAGTGTTATATCCAACTAGTATAGCAAGATCTTCCACCTCTATTGTGGAGCCTTTTATATAGTTATTCCCATCAATCTTTAAGGTAAGTTTATCCAACGCATCATGCCCAGTATATTTATAAGGAAAAGTAATAGATAAATAAATATATTAGGTAGTCAATCAATAATTTTAATGATTACTAGTAGGAGGTGTGTATATTGGCTTATAGAGCCCAACCTAGACTATCAGATCAAGTTGCACAGAGCATAGAGAGTGATGAGAAACTCTACGAAATCGTGGATCAAATAATGAAACTACCGGAATACCAAATAAAAAGGATCCTGGGAGGCACTTCGACCACAGCTTATAGAAGGGTGCATGAGAGGTTAGCATCATCAATAGATAAGATACTTGAAAAGCTAAGAAATTATAAGAATGTGAAGGACATAAATGTGAGGGACATAGCAGGACCTGCATTATCTGATCTTACGAGAAGCCTTATATTGTTGAGATATCAGAACGCTAGAGGCCAGATCAGCGATGATCTTAGATCAATCCTCGAAAGCATAGTAAGCAAACTAGTTAATGACATAAAATCTTTACAGAGTAGCGATTCGGAGAAGCTAAAGGAACTTAGGAAGAAGCTGGAGAGAGCGAGATCCTTAATAGACGCAATAGCTGTGCTAGCCTATGAATATGGAAAATAATGGTGGTGAGCATTGAGCATCGAAAAAGAACTTCCCGTCTTTAGTAGGAGATTGGCAGGCATAGTAGATGTTTCGTTCAAGCTCATCACCAGAACTGGTCTCCTAATTAGAATGCCAGTACATGCTCAAGCATATAGAATAGGTGGTGCTGATCTCTATCCCATGGTTGCTCGATACAACTATGATGGGATCGGAGAGCTTGAAGTACCGTATATACCTGGATCCAGTCTAAAGGGCAGGATGAGAGCTCTGCTAGAGCAGGCTACAGGGCAAAAATTCTACACAACTGATAATAAGATTTGGCAATATGTTAGGAGCATAGCAGCAATGAATATAGATGAGATGATCGACGATATATACAGTAGAAATGTTATTAGCGAGCTCTTCGGATGGGCCGCATCTAACTACAAGCAGATGAAAGAAGAGCTTGATAGAGCGAATAAGAGTGGAAGCAGCAGATATAGTGAAAACGATTTAAAAAAGATCTTCTCGGATTACCTAGCACCGACAAGACTACTCTTCTCAGACCTATTTCCTTCAAAAGAATATGTAGAGAATATCGAGGCTACCTCGATCTCGGATTTCCTAGAGGAGAAGCCTGAAAATAGAATTGATAGGGTTACCTCAGCAGCAGACCCCAGAGAGGTTGTTAGGGTTAGGCCTGGTGTTGAGTTTGAGGGAGTTATCTCCATGCTTCTATATAACATAGATAAAGATTTTAACATAATAAAGAGATATGTTGAGACCCTAGTTCTAGGATTCGAACTTGTTGAGAAAACATATTTAGGAGGGAGTGGCTCACGGGGGTATGGGAGGGTTATTTTTAGAGGATTTACGATCACTTCCTATAGGGTTGCTAGCCCTGACAAAGGCGTGTATAGACTTGAGAAACTGGATACGAAGAGCTTCAAAGATATTAGTGATTTGAAAAACAAAGTTGATGAGCTTGTAAAAGATCTAGAGAAGATCTTCGAGGGCGCTGAGAAAGCTTGATCAAGATATATGCGATAAGGTTTAGAACACCATATCATGTTGGTTGGAGAGAGCCGAGCGAAATTGTGGAGAGTGTAACAATCCATAGGGCTTTGATCAGTCTAGCATATGAGATCTACGGGGTATATGGAGACAACATTGTGAAGAATATTATAGAAACTAAACTCTCCTCACTACTTCCATCGATAAAGGTTTATGATAAGTGCTATAAACCCCTAATACCATATCCCCCTATACCCTCGAAGCCAAAGCCTGAGAAGGCAGGCATTAAATGGGCTACCATAAACGCTATATTAGAGATCCTCTCTAGAATAGGAGGGTGTATCACAAGCAACAGAGGAATACCTTATATGCTCTTTGAGACGGAAAGGGCAAAGATCTTGTGTAATGGATCTTCCCAAGAGATAGGTGTTAGAATCCTAAGAGATAGAGGTATTCTAGCCTCTGTTAATGAGGATTTGGAACAAGTTTTAAAGGGATCTTTCGAGCCTTTTGAAGAGGTGAATATCTGGAGGAATAGAATAGATAGGATCACAGGATCCGCAGATCTATATAGGGTCTCGGCCTTTAGGGCGAGAACAGATCTGATCTTAATAGCACATCAGGATCCAAATACTGTGTATCCACTAAAAGAGATGATCCAAATCCTCGGTAAGATAGGTCTTGGAGGTTTAAGAGGCTATGGATTTGGGAAATTCGATGTATGGGAAGCAAATATATGTGAAGAAGGGCTTAAAGAGAGCTTTGAAGCCTATGTTGGCTATAAAAAATCGGGGGCATATCTGTCTCTGGGATCATATCTGGGGGAGAATATAGAGTGGGAGAGAGATAGAAGCCTTATAAAACCAAAGGAGATCCAGGGATATTCAGGGCCTTCCTACAAGGGGTATATACTACCAGTTGTTAGATATGCATCTACAGGGAGTATAGTATATTTGAAGCAGCTACCGAGACCAAGGCTGATCGAGATCGAGGCCTCGATATTCAAGCCTCTTCTAATTTTCAACCCACTCCTTATCACAGGTGATATCCATGCTGGGTGAAATTGCATTAACACTATCGTTAGAGCCTGTAACGCCTCTTCATGTATCTAGTAATAGAGAGTCTATTGTTGGTGTTGATGCAATATTGGAGGGGGATCAAGTGGTATTCATAGATCTTGAATCTTCCCTCATAGATCTTGATCCTAGGGTTTTAGATAAAATTCTGAACGTGGCCTTCTCTAAAGAAGGGTTCTATAGACTTACAGAGACTCTTAGGAGAGAGGGTAGATTAACACCCCTTTTCAAGGCAGTTGCGAAGACTAAGCTATCCAATGGAGCAAGAGTTAGGCTTATGCAGAGAATGATAGTCCCTGGATCGACTCTTAAGGGATACATCAGAACAGCGATCCTTTATGAACTCCTAAGAAACATTCAAGATCCTAAGAAGATATTAGATGAGAAGATAAGGAAGAACCTACCAGGAGATCCTAGATATGTAGCTCAAGATCTTGAAAAATATCTACTTAGAACCTTGAGGCTTCCTAAACAAGGGGGTTTTGTAGATGCCTTTGCAAATCTCATAGTCTCAGACCCTGTTGTTGAGAGATACGAGCTAGCCGTTAGGGAAATGAGGGTTATTGAGAGAGCTACAGAGAAAGCTATAGCTACGATCTTCATGGTCACACTTGAGTCTGGCTTACTTAGATATGATATCCGGATCTCGAGGCCTTTCAATATAGACAAAATAGTAATGCAGGACGATGTGAGAAGTAGGATGCAGGATATTCTTGAAAGGCTTGGTCTTATCATGAAGATCATTAGAGACGATCCCTCAGATCTGATCAGAATTTTGAGTGAATATGGTTGTAGACATTTGAGAGAGGAATTAGAGAGAACCAAAAATTTGGGTAAGCCCTCCATATACAAAATATATATTAATAAGTTGGAGGAGCTTGAAAAGCTATGTAGATCTACACCTAGTAACTGTGCCCCAGCTAGGATAGGTTTTGGAACAGGTCATGAGGCAAAGACTATAGCGCTTTATCTAAAGGATGTCTATCCAGATCTATATAATGATCTGAGGAAACAGATGTCTAACAAGATTGGGAGGATATGGGACTCACTAACATTGAAAGCTGTAACTGAAGACGGGTTCCTTATTGGCGTGGGGTGGTGTAGAATATGCAGAGCATAGGATACGATGAAGAGAGGATATCTAGAGCATCACTATGCGGCCTCTTACACGATATAGGCAAACCAGTGCTTCGATATATACTGAGACGAAATAAAGGATTAGAAGAGGAAGTGAGAGATCAGAGGCTTAGAGAATTCCTCAGAACACTAGGGATCAGGGAACACGAGATTATTGGAGAGAAGTTCCTGGAGTTTGTGGAGAAAACCCTAGTAAATTTGTGTGGGGGTCAAGACTATATAAAAGAGGCTATAGGACTAGCAGATGTTATTGCAGCTGCTGAAAGAGGTATTGAGAAAGAATATGAAAGGCTTAAGAATTTATGGAACTATGTTGAGAATAATATTGAAGATGAGATAGGTAGCGGCTATAAACACTATGTAACACCTTTTTTAAGCCCTCTCTGGCTGCTCGAAGTATTGAATCGAAATTCATATAATAATTTTATTGGCCCCACAGCTGTACAGAGATTTTCAGGAGATATGGCTCGTGAGGAGTTGCGTGAGGTTTTACAGCCCATATTAGAAGCTATGAGATCGGAGAGTCCTAATCCCCAACGAATCGCCTATGAGATCTCGAAGAGCATTTTAAGCCCTATAATAAATGAGAAGATGTGGTATCCTCCAGTTCTTGTGACAACCAATATTCTAAGAGGGCTACGTCCCAATAGTTATCGCGATGCGCAGAAGGATATAAATTATAGGGATATTGTGGAATATCTATTTAGAGGACTCCATTGGGCGATAAATATATATGATCTAAAATCCGGTAGGGGTTTGAGGACGGGTTTTGTTGAGACTGTTTCCGAGATTCTAAAATACTCAGTATCTCTTGTTCCTTCAGCTGTCTATGTCTCGATAGCTCCTGATATAGGGCTTTATTCCCATTCGAAACTCGTATCTGCGATCTCTGGTGCTTTGGCTGCCAGATACCCCGAGTCTCCTAAGAGCTATAGATTGCTTGTAATCGATACCAGGGGAATCCAGAGCTTTATATCGGCTCCTGTTAAGGCCAAGGCAGCTTCCAGGGTTATAAGGGGCAGGAGTTTGCTTGTTGAGCTAGCTTTAGAATCTGCTGCAGAGCTCGTGCTAAAAGTATTCGGCGGCCTCCCAAGCACTAATATAGTTGTTAGTGAAGGTGGAACGCTACTCATAGTGGTTCCCGATTATGGAGATGAGGAGATAAGAAGAAGGATAGAAAGCCTTAGAAATATCTTAAATAGTATTAGGTGGCTGAAATGGTCTATAGCATATTCAATCCCAATAGATAAAGAACGTGCACTCTATCTAGCCGCTCTCGAGAGAGGAGGCGGTTTCCCAGAGGTTCTAGAGGATCTCGAGAAAAGGCTAGCCATGGCTAAGATAAGGGATCAGGGAGAGATTCTGGGTATAGAGGTTGGTGAAGGCGATATAGAGGGTTTCGACGCCATAACGTGGGAGGCTATCGCTAAAAGGGAAATTCTGGGGGGCTTGGGATTCAGGGTTAGTCAGGAGCTCGTAGGGCCAAATGGATATGCGTCGATAATAAGTGGTGAGAAGCTAGAGCCAGGGGATCTTGTGGGTGAGGCTACACATCTAAGCCTGATAGCTGGGAATATAGCGAGGAATCTAGTTGCTGTAGTCTCGATATATCTTTATAATGTGAAAGATAGGAATATTATTCCTGCTTCTGATGGGGTAAAAAGCCTGTGGAAGAGTCTCTATAGATGTTTATGTGAAAGATTTGAATGCGGGATCGCGGGTTTTGATAAGGCCCTTTATACAATATTAGGTAGAGAGATTCGAGAAATACGTGTAGCTATAATACCCTTTGAGGACCTCGGTGCGCTCCACATTTTAATCAGCACTAGAGATCCTCCAAGCAGTGCCAGGGAGTCAGTTGCTAATGCTATCACAGCTTTATGGACTATGATATCGAGCTGTGGCTATACTTTGAATAGAGTTGCCGGCAAGTCAAGTGATATTGTGGGCAAGGTAAGGATCAAATTTGTAAATGTTGCATCAGAATTCTCTGAAGCCCTTTGGGAGGGGATCAGCTACGAGGCTATTAATGGGATTGCCAAGACAATCATCAATGCAGGGTTTGACATATCGATTGGAACATTCTACACGGGCACGTATCATCCTGTGAAAGAAAATGGTTCTCTTGTGGATCTCGATGAATATGATACAATAGCTATGGCCAAAATAGACGGGGATCAAATTGGTGAAGTTAGATCTCTGCTTAGCCTATCGCCATCAAGGCTTATAACCTTCTCGGATCTCCTCACACTCAATGTCGTTGGGAAGCTGCATCTAGCCCTCTCGGAGATGAGCGGTAAATATGGCTCCGATGTTATAGTGCTCTATGCTGGGGGAGATGATGCGTCTCTCTATGGGGAGTGGAGAGGCGTTATACAAGTGATCCACAGACTATATGATGAGATATTGACATCCCTCAAACCCCTATCCTTTAGCACAGGCATTTCTATTGATAAAGGGGATGCACCGCTTCTTATGATGTTCTCAAGGGCTAGGGAGGCTTTAGAGGCCGTTAAAAGATTTGCTCGAGGATCTGTCTCCATTGAGCAGATCTCAGCTCAGGTTATTGAGAAAGAAGGCTCGATAACAGTAGTTAGAGCTATCCCAACGGATTACCGTGGATGGCCTTCTAACAGTGTTTTAACGTCTCTCAGGAATCTAGCTGAATCTCTCAAGGATGACGTGTTAAAGAGTCTTGCAGAGTATAAGGGTGATATACATGTACTATCCTCTATAGCTGATGAATCACTCAGAATCTTTGAAAGGATCTCCAATAGCAGCAGAGCGCAGTTAGATCTAATTAGAGTTGGTAACATGCTCTCCTACTACTGCGCTAGAAGGGGGAAGGATCTTGAAGATCTGGAAAAGCTGTTGGGGATCAAGATATGTTCAGATCAGGGAGAGGGTATAAGGGAATCGCTAATAAGGGTTGCTAATGCAAAATCCCTTCTAGATCTCCTCTATCTAGCCCTAAGAATATTGAGAATATAGGGAATAGCACATGGATCCTAATCATGGTCTGGGGATCTGTTTTAATGCAACGTCTATAATGCTATTCATACTGGGGGAGAAGATCTTCATAGATGTGGCTGGGAAGAACTTCATCTATAACAGCATCGCACAGAGCCTTAAGTACATAGAACAGAATATAAAAACAGATATAAGGGTAGAGAATAGGACTGCTAATAGATTAAGTTAAGGATTTTCTTCTCGTACATATGGGGAAAGACTTAGAAAGGCTACGAGTTCCTAAGCACCTAGAATGCTGTTAGGAATTGATCCAGGTTCTTGATCAGCCATCATAGATCTCCTTCTAAACCCGCCTGTCCAAAGATGCCTATTAGTAGTGATGGAGTAGTGATGGAACCATATATAATATATAAAACACCCTGGGTATATAGTTAAGGGTAATACTCTTTATCTATGGATATTCGAGAGGAGCTTAAAAACATGCTCAGGGCTCTTCATGCTATGAGCCCGGCATATAATGGAATTATACAGATGCTCTTCTTACTCCCACAGAAAGCCGCTTGGCTTATAAATATGTATCCTGAGTTCATGAAGTATGAGAATGAGCTATTAGAGCTCTTCTCCTTAAGCTATGACGAAAACGGCTTTCTACGAACTTATAAGAGCTATGGTCATAATCTGAGGAATTATTTAGCCAATACACTCCACATCCTTTTCAAGATGTTAATGGAGATTAATATGAGGAAGCGCCTGCTAGAACTTGCAGGTGTTGGTGAGGATGAGTTTAAGGGGTTTGATCCCTTGAGGGCTTGGATAGAGGTTTCCCTTAAATACTTGGCTGAGGTGGATAAGGGAGCGTTAAGATTATTAGATATGGCTATCATCAAGCTCTCCGGTAAAGGGCCTAATGGCTGTGTGGAATTATCTGAAAAAGAAGTTGCTAAGCTTGTTAATATTAATGTAAAGGATCTTTGGGCATTAGTAGAGAAGCTCGAAAAATTCTACCTATTATTCCGCGATAAATATTATTACTCTAATAAGATCCGTATATCTAACACCCCTCTCCTGCTAGATGCCTACCAGGATCTGAGAGCTAGGTTGAGGGAGATGCTGGTGTGATGCATCTTGAGCATTGGGATAAGCTATTGGGATAGGGGTTCTTGGATAGAGTATTTGAGGAATGATGTCCTCCAGCTATATGGATCTGCGCTAACAATACTGAACCTGTGGAGAGATCTCAGGGAGAATGTTCATGGAAAGCTTTTATCAGATGCTGTGAAGGAGAGGGGTATTCCAACGCTAGAACTGATATTCGTTGCAGGCACATCACCCCCAGATAACTATGGTGATAATAGCCTTGCCCTAATCTATAAAAAACTGCTAGGAGCCAGTATAAATCTGCGTGAATACTACTTCCTTAAGAGATTCAATAGAGAGCTTAGGGCAAATTGTATCTGGGTTTCTGCAAGAAAATCGCTTGCAACCCTTATAAATAGATATGAAATCCAGAATAGCTTATGAAGGCTTGAAGGGATGATCTTCTAGATCCTTATCCCATAT
>JAVVGE010000079.1:0-11262 GCA_032249255.1 Desulfurococcales archaeon
GGAGGCATAAGCTTATGCTTCTTCACAATGGCATCAAGGGTTTCGAGCTTAACCCCTATCGTTGTTTCTTGGCAGAGGGCTGATCTGTGAAGATGCTGATCTGTGAAGATTAGGAAAGACTGGTCAGGTGCCCTGGCTAAGCAGAGCTTAGCATAACCACTTGAGTCTGCTAAAGCAACATTCTCAGCATGACAGTTCTCAAGCCCTAGCCTCCTTATCATTAAGGCCAGGAGTGGGAAGCTCCGAGGGTCTGGCTCAACTGCTATGCATTTATTAAACATGTGAGCCGTAGGCAGTAAGGTGTCTCCTGTGAAAGCACCCACATCTATGTAACTATTATAGACTCTTCTATAAGCCTCTCTCCTAATCGTTGAGGCCACTTCATTCTCCAGACCTACTCCTATGACAAGCAAAAGGAATCGCAGTAACCTCCTAATAGCATACCTTAGTCCCTCGATTTTAGCGATGAAAAGAAACTGAGCCTTCAAATTAGAGAACTGTTTTAATGTATCTCGCAGACTTAATTGAATCCATGCCTTTCGAAACAAAAGCGTGGAAATAGGCATACGAAGATCCCTAGATAGAGTTGCTGCCTAGCACTTTTGATATTAATCAGTATTAATTAGATGTAATATATATGTAAATATATTTTAACATAATAGGTTAGAGTATTTGGGGTTTAGAATAGCCAGGGCATCTGAACAGTCTTTCCTAATCTTCACAGATTACTGATTAGATAACTAGCCCTATGGACGTAGAGATGCTCCCTAATTGTTCTCTCAATACCTTCTCTGGCGATCTTATAAGCGTCTTCAGGGTTATCTAGGAAGTACTTGGCCTTCTCAATAAGATCCTCTGGATCCTCGTAACATATGATCTCCTTCCCTGGCACATAGTATCTTGAGACCTCTCTGCAATTATCTGTGAGCTCCAGGGCTCCCAAGCCTGCTATCTCAAAGGTTCTCATATTAGCCTTGAACCCTAGATCGCTTCTTACATGTATATTAAGACCTATTAGGGAGATCCTATGGATCTTCTCATAAGCCTCTCCATACAGAGGCTTCGTTTTAAAAGGCCAGCCCGGGCCTGCAAGGGCAAGAGGCAACCCTTCCGTGAGAAGCCTCCTCACTACTGCAAGCCTCTCAGGATACATAGAGCCTATGAATAGAACAAGCCTAGCTTTTCTATCGATCCGTGTATTTCGCGGAATATAAGTAGATGAGGCGAAGGGCAGCAGGATCACCTTCCTAGCACCCCACCTCGTGTAGATCCTTACACACTTTACACATGGAGTAGCTACCAAAAAGCCCTCATCAACAAAGCTCCTAGCAAGACCTCCATACCTAGGATCATCGGGATTATAATAGACAAGCCTTGCCCCACTCTCAGTTAGATTTCTTAAAAGCCTTCTAGACACCATCTCACCCTTAACCACAAGGATCATGTCGGGATCGAAAGCCCTCAAGACCCTCTCGGAGAAGGCGGTAAAATTTCCAAACATCGTGAGACCAAGGATCTCTCTTAACCTCTTAGAAGAAGCCCCTAAATTCCTAAGGACTACATTGAGCCAGTGGTTGGAAAGTTCTACAAGATTCCTGTAACCGAGCCCAATTACCTCATGCCCTAGCCTCTTGAAAGCGTCCATATAGAAGAACTCTAAAGATCCTTGCAACATGGTTCCTCCTATAATCAGAATCCTTAAGTTTTTCATACTTATGTAGATATTTCTAAATAGAATTTTTCGGTAAAATTATTAGATAAAGTTTTGTCTATGTATATTGCAGATCTAAAATGGTAATTAGTTGAACTATGAATAAGGAGACGCGATGAGTTGTCTTCAATATAGTCAGATCTCTCAATTATTAGTGGAATTTTTCTTAGAATCTTGACTAAGGAGACTTTTGACTGCATACTATATATTAATTTATATATTAATTGATCCTTATCCTATTCATAGTAGCATATATACAAAATTTTGGCTTAATATATTATTAGTATAATCTAAGAGATCATACGATGCTATAAAGACTATTAATGTTCATTTTTATTTAATTTTTTAGAGCAGTTCATATAATAAGATATATGAGGGAAATAATAAGTCAATGGAAGAAGAAAGCTAAGCCAGTAGGCTAGAGTAATAGGCAAGAATCTAGGTCCTACCTCTCCTCGGCATCTATAATTCTTAGCGCTGAAATCTTCAGGTAGCCACCAAGAATGGTGTGTCATAAAATTATCAGATACAGCAGAGTCAATAAATCCAACGGTTGTTGATATCAGTATTTGAACTTTAGCTAGATCCTCACACGCTTTAAGTATTCTTTGAGCAATACTTCGGTCTAAGTGTTCTAGAACCTGGACAGATATTATAGAATCAAACGACTTTATCCTGAAGGGTAGATGTTCAATATCGGCTAGTATTAGATCGTCATAAGCATTTAATTTTTTAGCTTGGTAAAGAGCCTTAATAGATATATCTAAGCCAACTACTAATATGTTATTCCTAAATTTTGTGCGTATAAGATAACCTAATACACCATTTCCGCATCCGAGATCTAGTATAGATGTGATTCTTTTAGAAATTCTATGTATAATTCCCATGCGGAAAGGCGCATATGGAAATAGAATGAAGTATTTAGCTAAACCGGCTTTAAATATAAACCTATGTATTATCGTCGCTATTTTTAGCTCTATATTTCTATAGTTTTCTTTATACATAACGTCTTAAAATAGGGATAGTGAAGATAACAAGTAAGGTCACTAACGCGAGCATTGTTAGAATAGATATGAGTGTGGATATAATGTGGGCGGATGCTCCACTATAATATAGGATTAATTTAAAGTCATCATTACAGGTTATGTTGGTTCCAAACGATCTGCACTCGATAGTTTTATTCTTTTTTATATAGAGAGGATCTATGATCCACTTATTAGCCCACTCATTGTGGGTTTGGTGAGTTTCTTCCAATATGGGTGATGTTATTAAGGGTAATATCAAGGGTAGTATAGGCAGCATCGAATCTGGTAGATCTTTCAGCCAAGGGTATAATTTCCATTTACATGAAAAAGGCTGCCAAAAAATCAATTCCATAGGCTTGTTTATTTCAGTTAAATTGCTTATTTCTATTATATACATATAGGGGCTGTATTTATAATAGTTGATCCTTACGTCAGTTCTATTTAATCCAATTTCATAATTAGATTCACTAACATTGTTATAAGTTTTGGAGGTTTTTATTAGGAACACGTCTATGGATCGTGAAAGATCATTGGTAGATATATATCCGCTGTCTCGAGGAGCTTCAAAATTACCTAAATATATTAAATTCATATTATTTTTTAACTTATTTAATTCATTAATATTAATAAGATTTGTATATACGATTAATATGTTGATATTATTTTCCTTAAGAATATTAACCACATCATCGTCAAATTTAGCAATTTTATTTACAAACTCCCTAGCTCTTAGATTTTGGGGATCTAACCCGTTGGCAATATTTTTTTCAAATACTATTTGACCTAGTAATAAATATGGAGGTGGAAAGCTTCCTCCCCAAAGATGGTATGGATAAGCTATTACAGCTTTGCCTGGAAGGCTCTTTATGGGTTCATATAGCCTATATATACTCTCAAAATTAGTAGTCTTATACCAAGTTGGATTTGTATTTAACCCTTCCAATACGATCCATAAGGGAAGTAATATAAACAATATGGAGGTTAAGAACATCTGCTTTTTCCTATTAGTATTTTGATTATAAAATCTTTTCATTATCTCATTTATAGTTACAGATGCTAATATAGCTAGGAAAAGCGAAGCAAATAGATTCATACGTGATACTGCACGAAAATACCCAAAAAGCGAAAAATACATATGATGAATAAAGTCTAAGCCGAATATACGTGACGATAGAGCTATTGCTAGGATCAAGCATAAGCCGTTAGCAAGCACCGCACGTGATAATCTATTGGACTTGGTTTTTATTAGAAGAGCTATAGAACCCAAAAATAAACCAACATATCCAAGGAAAACATTAAAACTACCACCCCACATAGATTCCTCGCCTCCCCATCTATATATAAAGCTGAACTTAGATGGAGCAAAATATCCTATTGGATCAAGTAATTCGGCCGCTGGATTAACTATTCTCCCAAACTTAGCCGCAGTAACCGGGTCAAACACGTATAACTGGTTAATAAGCACAGGTAAGTTTATAAGAAAAGAGCTAGAGCCCAATATAGCAAAATATTTTACAAAATGTATAAAATTAGCACGGATACTATATCTCATATCAGTAAAGCCATAAACGATAAATATTATTATTGCAAAGATTAAACTAAAAAATCCATAATATAGTGTGGATAGCGAGGTTAAGTTAAACATCAATATTGATAACATCAGCGAAACATTATCACGCTTATCCAGGTATCTGAAGAGAAAGAGAAAGTATAAAGGAAAGAACTCAGTATGATTTAAAGATAATGAGCCACGTCCCATGAGCACATGGTAGAAAGAGAATGAAAATATTAGACCAGCAATAAATGATGGGTAATGCTTTTGAGTAAAGTAATAAGCTAAGATATAAGCTGACATAGCGGCTAGAGGATAAGAAGCGAGGGCAGATATATTTGTGATCAGTATTATAGATTGCCAATCTCCACCCAATAACTTTATTATGGCAATATTAATCTCGTAGATAAGGTTCTGGAATGGTATATAGCTATAGTCGTAGCCGTAAGGATATCCTAGTAAGTTATTTAGTTCAAAAAGGATCTGGTTCTTTTCCGTATATATTCTGGCCCAATAGTACCAAATGGTACCATCTGTATCTACGTCTGGCATACTATAGTGCGTAGCTATATTAGTTATCCTGTGCCAGAATATTATGACAGTTATGAGCATGTACAAAACAAACGATAAGAAAAGCAAAAAGCGTTTTCTATAAACTATACGATACAGGATCATCTTTGCGGACCTTATGGAACGATATTCACTGCCTAATTAAATAAAACCCTGATAATATCTCATATATAAAATATATAATAGTTACGGTAGCTGTAAGGGGCCAATTGAGGAACCATGCCTTGTCTCTTATACGTCTATAGCCCTTTATAGAGTCGCTAATAAGCGGTATAATTAAAATAACACCTAAGATCAACTTCAATAATTTATATGAATCATAATTAACCCACTTGAATCTCCTCACACCTTTTTTTGTGAAATATATATAGAAATCCCTTACTCGCCTGTAAGTTTTTCTAATAAAATCTCTATAATTAAATGCATGTAAATGAGTAACCTTTACTTTAACGCGAGCAATTTTATTATATCCCAGTGAAACTAATTCGTGAGGTATATCAATATCAAAGAAATAGGGCTTTATGGAAAGCCTTAAAAGAACATCAGACTTGATCATGAATCCATTAGCACCCATAGTCGGTAATATACCTGGCCTAAGTGTAACTAGAATATATTTACCGTAATCCTTGCTTTCTAGCTGAATATCCGTCCATCTCTGTTTTAAGAATGAATAACGGCCGTAGTAGCCGAGGTAAACGCTAACGGGATCATCAGACCCTATTAGGGCTAAATACCTTACTATTGGTGGATAGGAAATGGAGTAACCATAGTACAGAGCCTCTGAAGCTACAACATCATTATGTTTAAGGAAGGGCTCAACCATATCTAATAGCCAGCTTGATGTATGTACTACATTGTCAGAATCTAAGTACAGTATAAGATCGCCTTTAGCTGATAATGCTCCTATAGTTTTAGCTGTATAGAAGCCACGGGCAGTATTCATTATAACTTTCGCGCCAAAATCCTTAGCGATTCTAATAGTATTATCAGAGGAATAGCCGTCTACCACTATTATTTCGATCTTATCCTTGGGATAGCTTTGCATCTCCAAAGATTCTAAGAGCTTTCGCAGAGTTTTTCCACTATTTCTTGTAGGTATCACTATAAATATAAAGGGAAGATCCTCTCTAGAATAGCTCATGTATCTTTTTAGCGCTTCGGTTACTAGTTAAATTATAAATACAGGCTCTAATGCAGATCTAAATATTGATGGCCACAGATATTTACTTCCAAGTTTTTGAGCGTTGGATCTCATCTCATAGTATTCGTTATCATCTTTTAACAAACTAATAACAGTATTAGCAAATGCCTCTTCATTATATTCTATGACAGCACCCGCCTTATAATTCTGTATTTCTTTTGCTATTGGAGGAACCTTTGTAGTTATTACTGGAATACCTGAGACTAGATAAAGTTTTATCTTTCCTGGATCCGCAAACCATGTAAAATTATCTTTGTTAGGTTCATACATAGCTATACCTAAAGCAGCTTTAGAAACTAGCTTTCTTATTAACTCATGATCTCTCATATATCCTGTGAATCTAATATGTTTATTTAATCCCAGCTTATCAACTAGTTCTTTAAGCTCTCGGAGAATAGGGCCTGTTCCTATTATGATCAGTTTTGCATCTGGTATCTCTTTTACGATTTTTGGAAAACTTTTAATTACAAGCTCTAAACCTTGACCTCTTCTTAAATTTCCTACAAAGATCATGGTGTTTCTCTCAAAATTATCTTCAAAATTTACTGTAACTCCTCCTCCCATAGGGACTACCAGCTGATTAATCTTCTTTATACCTCTTCTTTTCCTAGCTTCGGCCATGATAGCAGAGAGATTCCATGTAAAGTTTGATTTTTCTACACACAGCTTATCTAACGTATGGTATAGAGAGTTGAGGAAGTAATTCGAAAATCTTCTAGGTATATAATCGATAGTATAGAAAATCACTATATCTACTATGCCGAATGCCCTTAAGATCAACCCGGCTAATGCATTTAAAAGATCTACACCCACATATATATGATATCTTCTTCTAAAATAGAGAACATAAAAAATAGTGAAGGCTAGGTCTTTTATATATGCTATTAGATCTGGTGCCCGGAAATTTATACCTCGTATTTCTTTGACAAGTCTTCCATATTTATAGAAAGTGGCGGAGGATCTCCTTTCAGGTGAATAATGAAATGTATGGGTTATATATAGAAGCGTGGGCACTCTGAGAGATAGCAGGAAATCTACTAAGGCGTCTGAGGGACCCGTGGCAAATTTATGTGTAGCGACGACAAAACTGATGTTTTTCAGTTTTATATCTATAGGTTTTCTATTCATTGCGCCTTAATATGTAATGCTTATACCACTCAATAGTTTTGATCAGCCCTGTTCTCAGATCAGTTTTAGCCTCAAACCCAAATTCCTCCTTAGCCTTTCTAACATCTAATCGTCTTCTAGGCTGACCGTCAGGTTTTGATGTATCCCATATTATTTCCCCTTTAAAACCTATAAGATCTGCTATTAGACGGGCTAACTCTCTAATAGTTATCTCTTCTCCACTGCCTAAATTAACAGGGTCTGGTTTGTTATATTTCTCAGTCGCTAATATTATGCCTTCTGCAGCATCTTCTACATATAGAAATTCTCTAGAAGCATTACCAGTCCCCCACGCTATAACTTTATTCTCTCTTCTTATTTTTGCTTCGAAGATCTTCCTTATCAAAGCAGGAATTACATGTGAAGTTTCGGGGTCAAAATTGTCTCCAGGGCCATAGAGATTCGCAGGGAGAAGATAGATAGCATTAAACCCGTACTGTTTTCTATATGCTTGTGCCTGAACCAGCAACATTTTCTTGGCTAAGCCATATGGTGCATTTGTTTCCTCTGGATAACCATTCCAAAGATCTTCTTCTTTGAAAGGAACCGGTGTAAACTTTGGATATGCGCAAACAGTTCCAATTACTACGAACTTCTCTACTCCTTCTCTTCTTGCGGCTTCCATTAGTTGGATGCCCATAATAGCGTTATCATAAAATAGTGTCGCTGGGTACCTCATGTTATAGCCTATACCGCCTACTCTAGCAGCTAGGTGGATAACTATATCGATATCCTTAACGGCTCTTAAGCAATTCTCCCATACCCTTAAATCCATGTCCTTACTCCTTGGTATTCTAATATTATTTGGATCTACGCCTCTCTCAAGCACTAATTTTCTAACCACATGAGATCCTAGGAAGCCTGCCCCACCTGTTACTAGTATCTTTTTATTATCCCAGAAACCCATCCAGAGGCCCTCCCCACCATCTATTTGGGAATTTCTTCCTTATTATTTCATAGCCCTCCCCTATAGGTTCTAATCCCTGAGCTTTAAGATCAGCATCAACCATAATTTTTACTAGCTCTTTAAATCTTATCTTTGGTTCCCATCCAATTAATGCTTTAGCTTTTCTAGCATCTGCCACTAATTCTTCTACATCTAGAGGTCTAAAATATCGAGGATCTATCCTGACATATCTCTCCCAATTAAGGTCAACATAAGCAAATGCTTCCTCTATAAATTCACGTACAGAGTGAGATTCGCCAGTCCCTATGACAAGATCTACTGGCTTATCCAGCTGCAGTATTTTCCACATGGCCTCCACATACTCTGGCGTATATCCCCAATCACGTCTAGACTCTATATTACCTAAATATAAATAATCTTGTTTTTTTGCTAAGATACGTGCAACACCCCTTGTTATTTTTCTAGTCACGAAAGTCTCACCTCTACGAGGAGATTCATGGTTAAATAGTATTCCATTACTTGCAAAAATGCCGTAGGCTTCTCTATAATTAACCACCATCCAATAGGCATATAGCTTTGCACATGCATAAGGGCTCCTAGGCCTAAAAGGTGTATCTTCGTTTTGGGGAGGAGGTGAACTGCCGAAAATCTCGCTGCTTGCAGCGTTGTAAAACTTTGTCTTAATGCCACTTCTTCTAATGGCTTCTAAGATTCTTACGGTTCCTAAGGCAACTACGTTTCCAGTATATTCAGGCATTTCAAAACTTACTTTAACGTGACTCTGGGATGCTAAGTGATAAATCTCGTCAGGCTGGACATTATATATTATATTGTATATTTGGTCTGAATCTGTTATGTCGCCATAATGAAGAAATAACCTAGCATTGGGTTCATGGGGATCAACATATATATGATCTATCCTTACAGTATTGAAGGTCGAGGCCCTCCTAATTATTCCGTGAACCTCGTACCCTTTAGACAGTAGATACTCAGCTAGATATGATCCATCCTGTCCAGTTATTCCAGTTATTAACGCTTTTTTCAAATCATACACCCAATTATATGGCGCTTCAAAAATGCCTATAAGATATCTAATAAGAATGACATCTTAATAGCTTGGTCGTTCTCCTATCGATCTTGTTAAGAGGCCCTTAATAAATCCTAGTGCATATACTAGATGGGTTAGTGGAGTTCCAATCATCGCAAGTAGGGCTACTCTCATATCTTTGGAAATCTTATAGGCAGAGATGAAGGAGGTCGCTAGATAAGCCCCCACTACAAATCCAAATATTTGGAACACTAATGATGCACCTATTATAGTATAATAAATTACCAGAGGTAGAATGCTACCAACTGAAACAATCGCTATAAAAGGTAAAAAATAAATTAATTTAGTTGATGTTTGACTATATTTTTTCATAAAGAAACCTCTATGAAGACCATAGTTCATTACCTGTCTAAGGTGCGGTATGAAGAGTGGACGTCTATGATGATAAACTATAACATCAGGCGCATATAAGATCTTTTTACCCATTTTCAAGATTTCTGCTGAGATCAGATCGTCTTCGCCAGATCTAAGATTTGATTTAAACCCACCTATTTTCTTTAGCAGTGAGCAACGAATTATAATATTATAGCCAGGCGCCATATCCACGTATTGAACTTTTGTGGGAATATATCGATAACGCAAAGGGCCAGAGCCTATGAAGGAAGAGTATATGGCTCCACTAGCCTTCTGCTTAATCCCATCACCTGGAGGAGTCACTCCAGGTCCACAGACTGCTCCTATATGAGGATCTGTAAAATATTTTACTGCATTTTTAAGCCATTCTTTGTCTGGATAAGCATCGTCATCTATAAAAGCGCACAGATCTCCAGATGATGTAGCTACTCCCGCATTCTTCTTAATCCCTTGGGCTTCACTATTCACTATAACATGTTTTACGCGGCTATCTAGTTTTATTTGACGAGCGCTAACTACTATGATTTCATAGTTAGGATAATCAAGCCTTAAACAATGCTCCAGACATTCTCTTAAATATTTCTCGTTTTTGTAAAAAGCGATTATAATAGAAACTCTTGGAGTGTTAGAAGACATATATCAACTCTACTATAATGAGGTTTTAAATTTAACTAACATAGTAGCTATTTCACAAAAGCTCTATCTTGTAGAGTCTTTTCGCCGTTATGCGTTTTATATTCCTCGTGGTGAGCTAGAGGATCTTTGGGCCAATGGCTAGAGGATTCTCCTCATGAGGTGTATGGCTATGAGTTCTAGCAGAGCTGTTAGTGGCCATGCTAGATCGGCTAGGAGTTTGAGGGCCAGGGCTGATGCTTTTGCTAGCATCACTCCTGCTGGGGTTATTTCTTTCCATATTAGGGCCCACTTGGCTAGGGAGGCTAGGAAGGGTGCTAGCAGGCCTATGTATGGGTAGAGGATCAGGCTTATTGGGAGGGCTATGAGAGCTCCTACTAGGTATCTAGCTGTGAACCAGTTGCTCAGGGCTCCGAGTTCCCATATGTATTGGAGGATCCACTTGGGTTTGAAGGAGCTAGATCCTGTGTCTCTGGGCACCACATTAACCTCGATCTCTGCGACCTTCTTAGCCCCGATCACTAGGGGGAGGTAGGGCTTTATATAGCTCCTCAGAGGCACTCTATCCAGAAGATCCTTGTTGGCTAGAATGTACTCGCTCACAGGATCCCTGAGCCCCCTGACCTCGGGGATCATGATCTTCGCGAGCACCCTGGCCCCTGAGGAGATAAGCCTCCTCCTCAGAGGCCTCCTATCCCTTCTAAACCCGATGACAAGCTCAGCACCACCCATAGCAAGCCTCAGCATCTTAGGCAGAGCCTCTGGGGGGTACTCGAGATCAGCATCGAGGAAAGCAAGATACCTCCCCCTAGCCCTCTCAATCCCGGTCCTCAGAGCCTCGATCTTTCCTCTGTTCCTCTCAAGCCTAATGAGGACTAGAGGAGCGCCAAGAGATCTAGCAGAGGCTAGGGCAGCCTCAGAGGTGCCATCAAAGCTCCCATCATCAACTAACACGATCTCATAGCTGATCCCCTGGAGGGCTCTATGAACCCTTTCCAAGAGCCTGGGAATGTTCTCCGCCTCGTTATATGCTG
>JAVVGE010000080.1:0-11120 GCA_032249255.1 Desulfurococcales archaeon
CGATAATATCTAATATGATAGATAATATTAGTGCGGCTCCAAACCTCCTTAGGGTAGAGAACATAAGTTTCTAAGCATATAGAGAAGGTAATTGGCGTTTATTGATATTATTTTTGATAGGTTAGCATGTATGGATAAAAATTCTGCCAGCGATTATTATGGTGGAGCGCTACCCTGTCGGAGGGGGGTTCGGGTTTCATTGGGCTTGGTTTTTGCCAAGCCCTCTTCCCTTGACATCACAGCCCTCAGGATCCCTTTTCATCGGGATCCATACCACTGGGCTCCGCCCGCTCGGGGTGACCCCGACCCACAGCTCCACCATCATAGAGATCTCAGGTTCATTGCTGTGGGGAAACCCCCGCATCCTGGCTCTCCTCTATCCCTTGGTATCTGCATGAGTCTCGCTTGGGTCTCTATCCCCACCCGCATTGCGGGGCTCCACAGAGAAATATAACAACAACCCTTATAAATCAACATGAAACCCAAAACAGTTTCTTGAGGCTATGCTGGAGATCATGGCATGGGCAGATCTTCTATTGGATTAGAGGATCTATTTAAGTATCTTCTGTACCTCTTGTATAAATATTCTCAGCCCTTTTAACATATTTGCCATATCTGATGATAGGGATACCATGTTATACCCCATCTTAATGGCTCTAGCAGCCTCTTCAGGGGTGTATGCCATTATACCCCTTATAGGCTTGATCCTCGATGTCTCGGCTATCCTTCCAAGAGCCTCGAGAAGTGCAGGGCTATCCCTCTCTCCGAAGACCCCTAGAGATGCTGAGAGATCGCTGGGCCCCACGAAGATGCCTGTAAGCGTCTTGACCTCGAGGATCTTCTCTAGGTTCTCTATAGCGCTTGATGTTTCTATCTGGGCTAGAACCACTAGATCCTCTAGATATCTCCTATAATACTCAGCACTTGGAATAGATCCATACATGGTGGCCCTCCTAGGCCCCACCCCCCTTATCCCTCTAGGAGGGTATGTCACAGCCCTCTCAAGGGATAGGGCTTCCTCATAAGTGCTAACCCATGGGGCGAGAATCCCCTGGGCCCCGACATCGAGAACCCTTTTTATATGAACAGGATCGTTCCATGGAACCCTCACAATCCCAACCATACCGCTTCCCTTTAGACCCATTAGGAGGAGCTCCACATCATATATATCTAGCGGTGCATGCTCCATATCAATGACAACCCAGTCTATAGGGAGGGTAGACAAGGCCTCAGGCACTTCCGGGCTATTAATTGTCACCCACGTCCCGAGAAGCGTCTCCCCCTTGAGGGCCTTTTCCACGAGCCGGTTCAGAGCAATCACCACGACTTAGTGATTAAATTAGATAATATATAGTTAATGCTATTCGAAGATCTAGGTTCAGATAAATGAGGATCTGTACTTATAAGTCTTTCCACTAATCTCTCAACTCTAGGGATATACCCTTCTAAGCCCTAGATCGGCTTTTCATTATAAAAAGCTCTTTACTCTCTATAGCTATTCATCCCTAGCCCTTTAAAAAGCTAATAGGTGGCACTTCTCCGCGGCTCTGACCAGGGAAAGCTGAAGCATCGAGGTAGAGAACCCGAGCTTTAGGGCTGTATCCTTTTTCACGATAGCAGGAACGTTTCATATCTGTTTATTATCAATTAACGGTTGAAAAGGAAATGCGTGTTCAAGCTTATAAGCATCTGATCCTTAGTTATTTTAGTTATTTTGATAATGAGGTGATGATCTCTGCTAGATCTGGGCGTGGAGATACCTCGGGAAGCGATGACCTTTGGAGCTCCCGAGACCGAGGCCCTGCACGAGGGCTCTGCCCAGAGGGGCTTCGAGGTTTTAAGTCTAGATGGGAGCCTCTTTCCGCTGGGCTCCACAGCCACCCATGAAACCACAGGGGTATCCAAAACCCTGTGGGAGAGGTGGAGTCCCCCGATGCCACAGGGCTAAAAACCCTGGATCAAGAAGCAAGGCAATCCAAAACAAATTAATATCAGCGATAATCAACAACCATCGGGGACAAGCGGAAAGTCATAGCAAGAAGAATATATAATATCTGCACAACAAAACAAGGGATCATGATATCAAGGATCTCAAAACAGCGCCCTCGAGACTCCCTAAATTAAGTGGAATAAAGCGGAGAAGAAGATCCTGGGGAATCATTCTGAAAGATCCGGGGATAAAGCTGATCAAAAACTTTAAGGTATATAAACACATCGCCCATCAACCACAAGGATCCTGAGAAGATCAAAGCTTAAATACCGAAAACCGTAATGCTATTCGGGGGCTGGCAAAAAAGACAAAGTCCCCAAATGATCTACTATAGAGCTGAACAAGCAAAAAAGCAACACGGATCGGATGATCTACTATAGAATTGAAAGTTAGGGTGGTTCATAGCTATAGGATCTAGGGTTTTTATGTTTTAATAGCTTGGCTGGATATTAGAATTGGTGGTTGGATGATTCGTGGGATAAGGGTGATTGGGTTTAGAGGTCTTGGGAAAATGGGTATGCCTATGGCTAGGAGGCTTATCCAGGTTGGGGGTTATAGGCTTAAGGTGTATACTAGTGAGAGGGCTAAGGCTGAGGAGATGTCTAGGTTAGGGGCTATCGTGGTGGGCTCTAATGAGGAGCTTGGTATGGGTGTTGATGCCGTTATATCCTCGATCCCTGGTGATAAGGAGCTTCTGGAGACATATCTTGGCGAGAGGGGCATCTTGAGACATATGGAGCCAGGTACAACGATAATTGAGATGAGCACCGTGACCCCGACAGCCTCTAGAAAGGTTGCTGAGGAGGCTTCTAAGAGGGGTGTGTACTACCTGAGATCACCGATAAGTGGGAGCACTCTCTTCGCTGAGAGAGGCGAGCTAACTATATATGTCTCGGGGGATAAAGGGGCATATGAAAATGCCCTCCCCGTCTTCAAGGTTCTGGGTAACAAGATCTCTTACGTGGGGCCGGGCGAGGAGGCTAGATATCTAAAGCTACTAATAAACATAATAATAGCGACAACACCAGTGATAGTGGCAGAGGCCCTCGCAATAGGTGAGAAGGCCGGTATAGAGTGGAAAACCCTCATAGAGTCTCTGGGAAGCAGTGTGGTCGCATCACCCCAGATCGGGTATAAGCTGAAGACTTTGATGGAAAAGAATTTCACCTCACCAGCATTCACCGTTAAGCAGATGATCAAGGATCTTGACTATGCTCTAGAAGTAGGTAGAGAACTAGGGATCTTCATGCCACTAACATCACTAGTCAGACAGATATTCGAAGCACTAGACAAGAGCGGAAAAGGAGAACTAGACTACTTCGCAACACTAGAGCTAATAGAAGAGCTATCAGGAATAAAGAAATCCAGAAGCTCTTTCAATTCTATAGTAGATCATCTCAAGAGTTCCCCCCACCTTCCGGGTGATATGTCCTAGTAGGCTTCTCGGAAGGACTGTGGAGCTCAGCGGCACTGCGCTCCCATCTAGACTTAAAACCTCGAAGCCCCTCTGGGCAGAGCCCTCGTGCAGGGCCTCGGTCTCGGGAGCTCCAAAGGTCATCGCTTCCCGAGGTATCTCCACGCCCAGATCTAGCAGAGATCATCACCTCATTATCAAAATAACTGAAATAACTAAGGATCAGATGCTTATAAGCTTAAGCTGGATAACAAACGAATATAAAAGCATTCCCACTACCATGAAAAAGGATACAGCCCGCCCTAATAGGCAGGGTTTCGAATCTCTGGGGCTTGGGTGTTAACCCCCTGTTGAGGGATTAATGATCTTACTCTACTATGCGTTGCCAAATAGCTCTCTATCTTTCTCGTTAGTTTTATTCTATAGCCCAGCCTAATAGCTATATTAAGTGCTGCATCTATGTCTGCATTTATCTTCTTAATCTTCTTGCATTCATATAGTCCTCTATATATCCTCCTGTTCTTACGTATGATTCCACATATAGAGCACTCCTTGCTAATGTAATCCTCACTCTCTGAATGTATCTACAATCCTGAGCACTATTCTCCTAAACCATCATATGTTGTTGGTGTTATACTAATTACCATTGTTCTATGATAGCATCATAGGGTAGTCTATGTATGGCTTCCTAATGCCCCTGTTATACAGCTTATCTGCTAGAAACCTAGTAGCTTTTATATATTTTAGGTATCTAAGCTTCTTACTCCTCTTGTAAATGGCGTCTAGATACTTCTCATGATAGTATATCCGTGTTGATATACCCATTCTCTTTAATATATCCCTTACAGTCTGATATGTCGAGGCCTCCCTCTTCCACCAGTGGTATTCAGGCTTGATAGATCCTCCCTTAATAAGCAAAGCAGAGCCATCCGAGATTACTATGGCAAATAGGTTGTTCAGGCCCATGTACATGGAAGCCTCCTTATCACCAATAGGATCCCTCTGCTTGATAGACCTAGGATTAACAATCCTACCATTTTTATCCCTGTAGCTAGGCTTTACATAACCCCTCCTGTTAGACTTAGGTGGTTCTCTTCCAACCTCTATTGGTACGAGGGCGAACTCACAGCCTTATATATGATCTCAAGCCTTCCCTGCTTACCCTCCCACTTGATCCTGCCAACATGCCCTATCCTCAGACCAAAATCTACCAATACAAGATAACCTCCATTCTCATCAACAGGCTCCAAGAGATATCTATTGTTTCTTATGTGTATCTCCTTCTCACCTGTGAGCCTGTCCTTCCAATAGCCTGGTGGAGAAACCTTCCTAATGTGGGGCGGTAACCTATCCTGTTTCCTTAGATCCGGTTGCTTGTAGAACTAATTCCAAGCCTCATCATTCTTCTGTATAACAGCTTGAGCATTAACGCCTAGAACCTCTTGTATTTATAATAATACTTGTTATTAATTTCATAGCTCCTCTTTCTTGATAGCTCACCATTGAAAGATGCCTGCCTCTCCTTATAATTAAGCTCATTGAATAGCCTAACACAATGTCAAGCCAATACCCATTAAGCTCTCATACATACTCTCAGATGGCATTAGTCCTAGCCTAGCCTAACAGTCCTCCAGTTATCGCCAAGCCTCTCCTCAATCTCCTCTCTAAGTGCTTGGAGGGGTCCGATGCTCATCCGTGAGTACAGATCGGAGAATCGTCTTCCCTCGGGTCATCCTTCCAACCACTCTACCCACAGAGGGCATCCCGACCACCTTGATATACAACATGACGCATAGGTTTAAAAGCCTAGTGCTCTAAAGCTGTGAGAGTCCTACCCTGCCTTGAGAGGCGAGGTTTGCTAGACCCTAATGAACAGATCAGTGGCCTGAAGCCTCTCTGATCTCTTCAACGAGTTCCATTGATTTTCTCAGAATTTCTGCGCATTTCCTGTTATTGGCTCTGGTTATTATTGTTATGTTTGGTTTTGATCCTATTATAAGTTTATCGATATTCTTTAGTGCTACCTTCTCAACAATTTGCTCTAACCTGGATCTAGATATGGCTCTATAGACTACTCTATAGCCCCTGATCTCTTCACCGCCTCTATATAGCTCTGATCTCGTTATGCTAGCCTCGCCCTGTATGGGTTTCTCTGGCTCGATCTTAATAACAGCTATTGGGCTTCTGCGAGAGACTAGCTTAACGGCTAGGTTAAAGGGGTTATCGAATGGGAGCCACTCAATATATATACCGAGATACCTGAACCTCTCAACTCTATATTCGGCGAGGGCTGAGCTTGGTGTTATCAGCTTTAAAACTCCGCCTTCACCTAAACAGGATTCTATATAGCTCTTCATAATCCTCCTACCAACCCAGGATCCTATGGGGTACCAGGTGCCTAATATAATTGCTATTATAATGAAGATCTCTAGCGCGTCCAAATAGAGTCTCCAACCCCTTTCTAATATATAGCAATATATGCTAATCTGCTGCGAATTACTCCTCTGAAGCTGCCTGCTTCAATGCGTTTTCTCACTAACTAGCGGGATTGCACTTAGGTGTGGGATCATCGGTCTCACCCGCACCACATGGATCCCCATCAAGCCCTAACGCCATGGGGTTCTCATCTGAGGATAGCTCCTATGATTATATTATAATGCTCCTAGCCATGGCTAGAGATAGAGGGTAAAGCTTCACACGCGCTCAGGGGTGGTCTCACCCTGTACTCAAAAACATATCACAAAAATATTTAAGAGCAGAGATCCGTAATCAATCTCCGCTCTAATGGGATGAGGTTCCCAATTTCTATATAAATTCTGTAAGCCGATCGTCTATAGTGGGGCTTCTATGAAACTATCTGATGTTGGGGAGAGGGGGTTTGTATCAAGGTCTATCGGGATCTTATCAGGCATGTGGGTTCCAGGGGTTCTTCTCCCAGGCGATGATGCGTCCTCATACTATATGGGGGGCTCATGGCTTCTCATAAAGATCGATGGTTTCTCAGCATATAGCTCTAAATATCCTTGGAATAGCTGGGGGGATCTCGGGTGGAAAGCTGTTACGTCGTGTGCTAGTGATATCATAGCTAAGGGAGGCACACCGTATATATATCTCATATCAATTGGTGCTCCTGCAGACTTTTCGCTGGAATATGCTATGGAACTTGTGAGGGGGTTTGAGGAGGCCCTGAGATTCTACGGCGGGCTATTCGGTGGAGGCGATACAAACTCTTCTAGGGAGGATGTCTGGGTTGATGTTGCATGTATAGGATCCACTAGCGTAGATCCTATACCTAGGGGAGGGCTACCAGGAGACAGGATCCTGATCACGGGTAGATTTGGTTTTTCAGGCCTAGCAAGGATCTACTATGAGAAGCTCCTGAAGGGCGAGATAAAGTTGGAAGAGATTCCGGAAAGGGTTCTAAGCGCCACGTCAAGACCTACCGCGAAATCCGGTATTGAGTATATTTTAAGAAGATATAGAGGGTGTATCAGGGGATCTATAGATGTTTCGGACAGCCTAGCCGAGTCTCTTTACCAGCTATCCGAAGCCTCTGGATACGAGATAGATTTATATGAATCACCATCAGATCCATTGGCCCTGAAGATCGCCGAGAAGATCGGGGCAGATCCCATAGACATAGTATTTAATGGAGGCGAGGAATACGAGCTCGTATTATCCGTAGATAAGGCCTGCGCGGAATCAATAGTGAGAGACATGAGGGAGAAGGGATTCGAAGCATCTATCTACGGAGTAATTACAGAGAATAGAGGTACGAGGATCCTATATAGAGGGATCGAAATACCGAGGATCGGCTACCAGCATTTCATATCAATATAAGCCGCCTCGCTCTTAAGAGCGGATGGCTTACTCCTCATCTACTATAGAGGATAGATAATTCGAGGTCCAGGTTTCATAGGGGCTTGATATCTTTGATCAAGCACTCCTCCCCTAGCTTCACAGCCCTCAGGATCCCTTTTCACTGGGATCCATATCACTGGGCTCCGCACACTCGGGTGACCCCTATCCACAGCCCCACCATCATAGAAGCCTCAGGATCATTGATGTGGGGAACCCTCGCCTCCTGGCTCTCCTTATCTCTCTGTATCTACATGAGCCCCTCTCGGGTCTCTATCCCCACCCGCATTGTGGGGCTCCACAGAGAAATATAACAACCCTTAATAAGCATAGTATGAAACTCAAAGCAGTTTCACTGTGGCTGTAGCTATAGTGGCTAGGTTGTTTGGCTAAGTGTTCTCGATTGGCTTGGCTTCTTTATAAGCTCTTTGGGAATTTTAACTAGCTGTATCGCTCCCTGCGTCTGGATCGAATAGATCGGTATCCCTGTGTTAGGATCATTGCCGATTTTCAAGACCCCTGTAACGAATACTTTAAATCTGAGCACCGAGCCATCTTTAAGTTTAATGGTTATCCATGGAAATTCGTCAGCCTCGAACTCCACTACCTCTATTTCTCCAACGGGCTGTGGGAAGGGTATCGTCTTGATCACCTATGCTCTATTTCGTTAAAGAACTATTAAGCTCATTCGCACTTTGTATCTTTTATTACATGTATTTAATACTTATAAGACTCCATAATACATGTAATGTGGTAGGGCTGTATGAGTAGTTTTGATGTGGATGGGTTTAAGAAGCGTGTTGATGAAGCCTTCAAGAAGATAGAGGATAGAATTGAGGAAATCGAGAAGAGCGTTGAGACTGGGGAGCGCCATGTTGGGGTAAGATGGGCCATGAGGAGCCTGAGGGATCTTCTGAGGGAGTTTAGATGGACGCTCAGCAATCTTACTGAGGAGCTTAAGAAGGCTAGGGAGAAAGCTAGTGATAGTGATGCCGAGAAGTCTATAAAGGAGATTGAAGAGTATATAGAGAAGAGGGTCTATAGTCTCGGGGACAGGCTTAGAGATCTTACTGAGAGACTTAGATCCAGATTCGGAGTTGGGGGAGCCTTCATAGGCGTGATCCCGGTTAAGATGGCCGAAGATATCGGAAGAATGGTTACTAAGGTGCTTGGGGAGAGTATCGAGGCCCTAGAACAGGCTGTTGAAAAGGTATCCACCACAGTCCTTTCTGTGAGGATCAGGGATGAGGATCTAAAGGTAATAGATAGCCTAGTAGATGGAGGGGTCTTCAGGAGCAGAAGCGAAGCGGTAGCGTTCTTCACACGCAAAGGTATCGAGTGTAGTAAGGAGTGGATTGAGAAGATCAGGGATAAGCTTGAGGAGATAAGGAGGCTACAGGAAGAGGTTAGGTCTGAGATCGAGGGTAAGAAATAGGTAGCATTAATATTTTTCTCAGGATTAATAAGCTATGGTGCTTATCATGGAGCTATTTAGGGGGCCTCTGATCGATGTGGGGGGTTCTCCTCACTACATGATCAAGGAGATCCATGAGGAGCCATCTATACTGAAAAGGCTCTGGGAGAATCTAGGAGATAAGATCCGGCAGATAGCTCAGAGGATCTACTCATCGGATAAGATCTATGTCATAGGAAGCGGATCCTCATACAACGCCGGCCTCGTATTCCACTACGCACTTGCACAGCATGCTCGGAGGATCTCTATCCCTATAGTCTCTGGAGACTATCCACATTATAGCGGTATCGTCTCTAGAGGCGATGTAGCTATAGCTATAAGCCAAAGTGGATATACAAGCGACACGCTCGAGGCTGTGAAAAGGGCTAGGGGGGCAGGGGCCTATATAGTTGGTGTTACGAATAATCCTGAGAGCCCATTAGCAAGAATCTCTGATGATATTATACATATAATGGCTGGTAAGGAGGAGGCTGTAACCGCCACCAAGACTTTCACAGCACAGCTATACTCGCTACTAATGGTTTCCTCGGAGGTCTCGAAATTGGGGGGTGGGGAGGGTATAGAGGATCTGGGGGCATTACCCAAGATCCTTCTATCATCTATATCCAACCTAGAACCGATCTCAAGGAGGATTGCCTCGGAAATCTATAGATACCAGAGCATATTTATACTGGGTATGGGAATAGGCCATGCAGTATCTAGAGAGGCTGCTCTAAAGCTGAAAGAGGCTAGCGGAATATATTCAGAAGCAATCCACACGAGCGAGGCAAGGCACGGGCCGAAAGCTGTTATGGGTAAGAAGACACCTATATATTGCAATATCTTCGCAGAAGAAGATCTGGAGGATGTGGAGAAGCTCCTGAGAGACCTGGAAGGATCTGGGGTACCAATATATCTCATAACATCAAAGGAAATCGGAGAAGACATAGGGAAAAGATCTCTAGACATAGTTACCCTCACACCCCTAAAATCCTCTTCAATAGCCATCATAGCAACCTCATTCTACCAGCTCCTCTCATACTACGTATCGATATCCAGACTCCTAGACCCAGACATGCCAAGAATGCTAACCAAGGTAGTCCTCTGACCGCTTGTCCCCCGATGATCATAGACTATCACTGATATTCATTTGTTTTGGATTGCCTTGCTTCTTGATCCACAGGGATGTTATAACATCCCTATGGTCATCGAGGGACCTCCAACCCCCAAAGAGATCTTGGGATCTCTATGGGTTCATTGGTGGCTGTGGAGCCCAGCGGCATGGAGCTCCCATCTAGGCTTAAACCCCGAAGCCCTTCTGGGCAGAGCCCTCATACAGGGCTTCGAGGGCTTTAAGATAGATATTTATCAAGGCAACTACCTCCCTATGCCACCTCTCACCTCCTTTGCTACATATCCCTATCCTATCCTCCCCATATTCTATTGAGGCATTGTGTATCGGGCATGTCTTCGAGGTATTCCTGGGATCCACCATCAATACCGGTACTCCATACTCCCTAGCCTTATCTATTATTGTATTGAGTTCTCCCTTCAATGCACTCTGATATATTCTATGCCTTAATTGCTTATTCCTATACCTAGCGATCATAACCCTTATATTGTCCCCGAGATCCTCTCAACAACTATTACTCCTCTCATCCTCATGGCTTCCCTTGCTAATAGGTTTGCTGTCTTCATCCTATAGTCCCTCTTCTTCCTCTCCTTAAGCTCTTTCATAGCCTTCCTGCTACCAGATCCATTTCTCCTCTGAATGCTCTTCTTCCTATAGCTATAGCCTAGTGTTGTCTCGCAAGATCTGTTTCTAGGATTACTGAAAATGCCCCATAAAGAGTTGTTACGGAGTTCTCATTAACATCGACAGGCTTAACAGCCTTCTCTGGCCTGTAGATCTCGACCTCCTTCCCAAGGGATAGGTGGAAAATCACCCTCCTACCCCTCCTATCAAGCTTGATCTTTGCATGGGATGTCAGCTTAAAACCTCTAGCCAATAGCTTGTAGAACTCCTTAGAAGGTTCAAGATCGAGGTATACCCAACCCCTATGGGTATTAATGGCAACACTTGTGAAGAAAATATTCTCAAAACCATTTATATTGATCTTAGTAGCGTCTATCGGTTTCCATACGTGGTCATCAACTAGCCATAGGCTAACACTATTGATCCTAGGCACTAGTATTCCATCGCTCATCTCTAGATCAACTTGATGTCGAGCTATCTCCCAAGATCTCCTCCAGAGATATCTCCTGATCCTCCTACCCCTAAGATCCCTTTTCCCTAGACCTAGATACTTAACCAACTCATCGAAGATCTCTTCAGCATATTGTCTAGCCTTGTTCCTCCTTAGAGAGGAAACCCTTTCAACAGCATCCTGGCATAAGCCATGTAT
>JAVVGE010000081.1:0-11033 GCA_032249255.1 Desulfurococcales archaeon
ACCGTCCTCTGGCGGTTGCAATATAGCGATGACCACTCTACTCTACGCCCGCCGAGGCTCCGAGCGTGATACCTTGATGAGGGCAGTGGTGCTGAGACTACTGCCAGACGAAGAGGCCGAGGCAAGGCTGAGGGCTCTGTATAGCCTCTCCTCTAAGCTCTGGAACGAGGTCAACTATGTTTGGAGGAGGATGATCTTCAAGGAGAAGAAGGTAGATCTTAAGAAAACATATAGAGAATTCTATGAGAGGTATAAAAGACTCATAGGATCTGCAACTGCCCAGCAGGTTCTGAATAAGAATAATAAGGCTTGGAGGGCGTTCTTCTCATCTTTGAATGCTAAGAAGAGGAGAGAGGATAGTTATGGTCACGGCATATGACTACCACCAGCCCTCCATAGCTAGCGAGGCGGGGGGTGACGGTATCCTTGTGGGCGACTCCCTGGGCATGGTGGTCATGGGTTTCTCCTCAACCTACCCAGTGACAATGGGGATGATAGCCCACCATCTCAGAGCTGCGGTCAATGTCAGGCCCAGAAGCCTTGTGGTGGCTGACATGCCTTTTATGAGCTACGAGATTAGCAAAGAGCAGGCTCTGAGGAACGCTGGGAAGCTGATAAGGCTTGGAGCAAATGCTGTGAAGCTCGAGGGAGGCCTGGAAATTGTGAATAGAGTGGAGGTTTTGACAAAGGCCGGGATCCCTGTTATGGGCCATGTAGGGCTGAATCCCCAGAGATCCATGATCACGGGGCTGAGGATGAGGGGGAGGAGTGCTGAGGAGGCCCTGGAGGAGGCGGGGGCCTTCTCCATGGTCGTAGAGTTTTTCCTCCGCAGAGGTTGCAGAGGTGATCACGAGGAGGCTCAGTATACCTAAACTATATGCATAGGCTCGGGCCCTACATGCGATGGCCAGATCCTGGTGATCCACGACCTCCTATGGATCAACCCTTCGCCGCCTCCGTTCGCTAAGAAATACCTGAACTCCAGAGAACTCTTCCTAGAGGCTCTGAAGAAATTCTCAGAAAAGATGAGGAAAGGGCTCTTCCCAGATAGGGAGAGATATTGGAACATGAAACCCGAGGAATTGACCAGGTTCAAAGACCTAGTGGCTAAGAGGGAGAAGAGCTTTAAGGGGAAGGGACAGGGCTAGGAAGTATAGTGCTTGTGCTGTGATAAGCGTCACAGCCCCCATCAAAACCCATATAGTTACCCCCTACCTATAAACCTAGTATCATATTTCATATTCTTCTCGTTACATAAAGATGTAGTTAAGAGAACCCCCATAAAGCATATCAACTCTGCTACCTTGAAGCCATAGCCAAGGAAGAGGATCGAGAGAGAGCTGTATAAGTTCCTAAAACCAACAAAGCATCCAAAACAGACTTAATGGGGGTATGTAACATGCTCGTAATACTGAGTCCTAGGGAGCTGATAGTGAGAGCTAGAGACCTGGTCCAGGGTACACCTATTAAGGTGCAGCCTTAAACCTAGGAACTGCTTGGAGAGAACCCTACTCTTTAGAGTGGGGAGGATGTCAGAGTATTATTTCTCCCTGTATAACCAGCATCTGACTCTGACGCCTCTATTCTTTATCAAAAACTCAGGGGGCTCTTGTAAGCACATATCGAAAGCTAGGGGGCACCTGTGTCTGTATCTGCAGCCCCTAGCTATGAATTCCTTCTCCTCTATCCCGCTTAACTTTATTTTCTTGAGCCACTTGGCTCTCTTCCTGAGATCCGGCTCGGCAACAGATTCTAAGAGAGCCATTGTATATGGGTGAAGAGGCTCTTCGTAGATCTTTTCAACAGGCCCTCTCTCAATAACCCACCCCCTAAACATAATCGCTATCTCATCGCTTATATAATATGCTGTGGAGAGATCATGGGTTATGTATAGAAAGGATATCCCAAACTTTTCCTTGAGGCTCTTGAAGATCTCAAGAATGTTTGCTCTGAGAGAGGCGTCTAGCATTGAGACTGGTTCATCAGCAACTATGAGTCTGGGCCTGGATATGAGGGCCCTAGCTATGGCTACTCTCTGGAGCTGGCCTCCTGAGAGCTGTGATGGATATCTATCCATAACTTCTTCAGGATGGAGGCCAACCGCTGTGAGATTTTTATATATTAGTTCCTCAGCCTCCTCCTTGGTTTCGGCCCTTTCTAGGTTGAGAGCTGTGTCGAGTAGGTATGAATACACTTTTCTTAGTGGGTTAAATGTTGAGTAGGGGTTCTGGAATATGGCCTGGACCTCTGACCTGAACCACTTGAGATCCTTACCCCTTAAGCTGTAAACATCCCTGCCTCTGTAGAGAACCCTGCCCGAGTCAGGCCTGAGGATGCCTAGCACTGTCTTAGCCAGGGTTGTCTTGCCTGAACCGCTTTCTCCAGCTATTGTGTAGATCATGGGTTTAGAGCCCATTTCGAGATCGACATTATCTAGAGCATTGAACCTAAAGCCGAAGATCAGGCCGTATCTAAAGCTCTTTTTAACACCACTAAGGTTAAGAAGATCATTCCCTTCTTCTGTCATCCCCTCCCACCCCTGCTTGATAGAGCCAGCATGCAACAGACCTCCCATTCTCAACAGGTATTAAGGGAGGCTCTTCTTTCCTACAGATCTCCATCGTAAAGGGACACCTTGGATGGAACCTGCAGCCTGGCGGAGGCGATCTCAGGTCAGGCGGCATGCCTGGGAGCCCTTTCCTGGGGCTCTTATCACCTATCCTTGGAAGAGATTTGAGGAGGGCCATGGTGTAGGGGTGAAGAGGCTTCTCTATGATCTCATCTGTCCTCCCTATCTCAACAATCTTGCCTGCATACATAATAACTATTCTATCCGTTATCATCGAATGAACCCCCATATCGTGACTCACTATGACAAGTGTACTCCTGTAGCTCCTTACCCTCTCCACGAGAGTCTGTAGAACCCCCCTCTGTACCACTACGTCAAGCCCTGTCGTAGGCTCATCGACCAACACTATCCTAGGTTTAAGCGCTAGAGATAGAGCTATGGCCACTCTTTGTCTCATGCCTCCACTTAGTTGGTGTGGATATGCATTTACTACATCCTTTGATAGACCTGTCTCATCCATATAGCTTGAGGCCATGGAGACTGCTTCCCTATCACTCATGCCAGCATGATGCTTGAGAACCTCTATGAAATGATCCTTAACCCTCTTTACAGGGTTAAATATATTCATAGAGTTCTGGGGCATGTAACTTATCACTCTCCACCAAAGTTTCTTTCTTTCCTCAAGCCTCATCGATATCAGATCGCGGATCTTCCCCCCATCTCTCACAAGAATTCTACCGGATTTAAGGACTAAGGGCCTCACAATGTAGCCGTACATTATCTTAACGAGGGTGGATTTTCCACAGCCAGACTCCCCAGCAATGCCCAAGATCTCGCCCTCATATATATCCAGGTTAACGCTGCTCACAGCCTCAACAAAAACCTCCCCACGTGGCCCAGCCACATAGCCTCCTACCACGTTTTCCAACCTCATCACATGCTCTTTTCCGAGGGTCATGTTCTCCACCTCAGCCTAGGCTCGATCCTCTCAGCTATAGCCGTAGATATGAGGTAAAGGCTCACAAATATCGCTATAGTAAGTACTATAGGAGGCAGAACCCACCACCAGATCCCTCTGAAGAGTGAGGGATATCCTATCGTGGACCAGTATATCATGGTGCCTAAGGTGTCCATAGAGAGTATTGAGAGACCCAGAACCGAGAGACCTATCTCCGCCCCTATCGCGTAAAGCACTGTATTAGTGGCATTGATTAGGTGCCACCCTAGCACGTGGGGCATGATCTCCTTGAAGATGACTTGCCACCCAGGGATCCCTGTAAGGATAGCCGTTGATATGAATTCCCTTTCTCTTAGGCTGATCACTATAGCCCTGACCTGCCTAGCTGGCCAAGGCCATGAGGTTATAGATATCACTAGCGCCATGAGGGGTATGTTAACAACCTCCTTCAGAAGCATGCTAAGAACTATGAGGAGGGGTAACGAGGGTATAACTACGAAGGAGTCTGTGAAGAGCATCAGGATCCTGTCAATAAGACCTCCTTTATAGCCAGCTACTAGACCTATTAGAAGACCTATGTGAGAAGCTATCAGTGCCGTGAGCAGCCCTATAGTTAGTGAATTTATTATAGCGTTAGATGAGGCTCAGAAAACGCTCCTCCCGTTTGTGGTTGTTCCAAAGATCATATCAATGCTCGAGAGGGATGGAGGCTGATCCTTAGGCAGCTTATACCATTGCCAGTGATAAGGAGGAGTCGCGAGGGATACAAGACCCAGGGCTACTATAGCTGTTATTAATGTGAAACCTATTCTAAACTTGAGGCTTGATGAGTACATGATCGCTGTTGATCTTTCGAAGTTCTTTAGGGAACTTCTCAACTTGGCCTGCAACGAGGATCCATCCATATTCTCACCTATGCCTTACCCTAGGGTCTAGCAGGGGGTATAAGAGGTCGAGGAGAAGAGTTCCTAGGGAGACTCCATAGATCGAGAGTGTGACTATTCCTAAAGCTGTGGAAAAGTCCCCAGTAGATATAGCTCTAAATAGTAGGAGGCCGAGGCCTGGATAGGCGAATATAGCTTCAGTTATTATGGCCCCACTAAATATCCCTCCCAAAGCTAGTCCCAGTGCCGTTACCTGAGGAAGCAATATGTTCCTTAGCACGTATCTCCTCACTATGAGGCTCCATGGCAGGCCTCTCATAATAGCATGCTCCACATAGTCCTCTGTCATAACCCTCAGCGTTAATGTCCTAGAGCTCAGGAACCACCAGCCCAGGGCGCTAACTATAACTATTGAGAGCGCTGGGAGGGCCATGGCCTTTAACAAGCTGGCTATGGTGCTCAGATCTATCTTTTCCACATATAATGAGGAACCGCCCAGAGGGAACACTGGTATTAAGTAGGCAAAGATGAAGATCAGAACGAGAGCCATTACATAGTAAGGTATTGGGTAGAGGGTTACAGCTATTCCCTGGAGAATCTTAGATAGCTTAGACCCCTCCCTAAGCGAGGCTATCATTCCTAAGATGTTGCCAACAGTCCAAGAGATGAGAACCGCCATGAGTAGGAGCCCTATTGTCCAGGGCAGGAATCTAGCTATAAGATCTCTCACAGGAGTTGGAAAAGCAAGGATCGAGGGGCCGAAATCGAGGGTGAAGGCGCTCTTAAGATATCTGAAATACTGCTCCCAGGGGGATCCTGTGAGGCCGAAGATCTCGTAGAGCTGGCTTTTGAGGGCATTAAGCGCTATTGGATCGTATACCAGCCCCTGCACACTAATTTGGGCTACTATGTTTTCAACAGCATCAACAGGCATGAGCCTGAGAAGTCCATAGGTTATGCTTATGGCAAACACTATTGTTACGAAAAAAGAGTTATCCTTTCCAAAGCAAATTTTAAAAAACCCTTGCTGGTCACGAAGGAAACCTCTAGCTTCTCCTCCTAAACACTAACCAGCCTATTGCGAGACCAACTATGAATAGCCCCACAGCTATCCCAGCGGTTGTGGGAACATCAAGAGTAGGCACCGGAGTTTGGGTCGCTATAGTAACTGTTCCCACCTGAGTAACTGTCCGTACCTGGACTGCCTGCTGAGTCACAGTTACTACTGTAACAGGGGCTGGTGTGGTTACTGGTGGGGTTGGGGTTACGACAGGCGGGGCCTTAGGCCTCTCATCAGGTAAGATCGGCGGCTTCCCCGGCATCGTTGTGTCAAGCCTCTCAACATTGCCCGCCGGCCTGAGCTGAAGTATTATGAAGATCATCTGGGCCCAACAATATACAGGGTCCATGTAATAGCGGTCAGGATAGCTAGGCCAGCCTGTCCAGACATAGTTGTCGTTTATTGTATAGAATGGGGTTGGGAAGAACCCTATCCAAGGCATTTGCTCCACCCATATTAAGAGAGCCTGCCTCCCCAGCTCGTAGATCTTGGGGTCTCCTGGGGGTGTTCTCTCCATCTCATCTATTATGCTGTTAAGTTGGGCCTTCTTAGGGAAGGAGTAGTTAGCCCACCCTACGTTAGGTGTTGTTGGGCTGAAGTACTTACTGTGCCAACCCCCGCCTTGTGTCTGGAGATGAGGTGTTAGATCGCTTAGTAAAGTGCAGCCTGGCCAGAATGTTCCCACCTCAAATTCTCCCCTACTCCATGATGGTGAGAACACCCCTGCTTCTACAGGTGACACTACAGTCTCTATGCCGAAGGCTTTCCACTGATCAGCTACTAGGAAGCCTATTCTCTGACTCTCCATTTCGAAGCCACTAGGAGCTATAATCCTCACAACCCATTTCTCCCCAGTGGGTAGGTACCACTTGCCATCAGCCCCTCTCTTGAAGCCTACTCTTATCAGCAGCTCCTCAGCCTTCTTGGGATCGTATTTCCACCACTTGATACTCGGATCGTAGCCCATGTTAATCAGCTGGGGCTCTAGAGGTTTGTAATATAGCTCATCAGCTAGGGGGGGTTCTTACTACTGGAAGCGCTGAGGGTGTTGGGAGCGATCCGTCAGGGCCTTTGAAGGCCTCATAGATGGGCTTGAAGTCTATAGCATATCTGAGGGCGAGTCTCACCTCGGTTATGTTATAGGGATATCTGAGGACGTTAAAGGCTATGCCCTTGACACATGCATCGAAGGGCCAGGCGAAGGGCGGGCTTGCCCTCCATCCCCCTATATACCTGTTGTTCTGCCACACTATCTGAAAGTTCTCCGGGAGGAACGTCCTTATAGCATCCAGCTCGTGCCTCGACATTGCAAGAGCCTTCTTATCCTCTGGCCCGTGATGTATGAACAGCACGTACTTAGGGGCTGGCTTCATTCCATAGAGCCTTGTACCCCACCAATTCTCGTTCCTTTCCCACAGGAACCAGTTGCCACCGGGATCTACAGCCCTCAGGACATAGGGGCCTAGGCAGAGAGGTGGGTAGAACTTAAACTTTAGCGGATCCTGATTCTCCCACACCTTTTTAGGCACTATGGCCTGGTAGGGGGCACCATATATAATTACTGTGAGGAAGTAGTGGAATCTTGGATTAGGCTGCTTTAGGTAGAACTTCACCGTGTGATCATCGATCTTCTCAACCCTCCCAACCCATTGGTTAAATAGAGTGTGGCCGTGAAGCCCTGATGTCCTCATTATCATAGTCACGTGGAAGACGACATCGTCCGCTGTGAATGGAGAGCCATCGCTCCAAGTTATTCCCCTCCTCAGATATACTGTCATATGTGAATAGTCAGGTGAGTACTCCGGAGGACCTGCGGCAAGCCAGCTGATCAGCTCCGAATTAGTCGTGTTTATATACCAAAGGAACCCAGCACAGACCTGACTAAACCCACTTGCCCCGAAGCCCGGCCTGCCAGGAACTAGGTAATTAAAATTCTCGGGATCCGCATGGGTTCCGTAGTGGTTCTCTATAACCAGTATATCTCCCCTCTTAGCAGCCACTCCAGGGGGTATTGGAAGCTGGGCCTCAACACGAGATGGATTATATAGCAAGGGCAAGGGATAGTATAGAGATTAGAAGCAAAGATGCCCAGAGTCTGGTTACATAGCCTTTTTGAAATCTAATGCTATTCATCATATAGAAACCACCCTTTTCAACATTATATGTGTAAAACTGGGTAATATACCTTATACCTAGGCTGAATCTTAGGATTAATCCTAGAAATCCCTTGTTATTCACCTGATCTCCTAAACCTGGACACCTGACATTAAATAAAAGGACAAGCCTTACCTTTTAGAGCGAGTTATATTTTTAAGTCTCTCTATGCTCTATTCTATGAGATTATGTTCCAAAGGTGCTAGTAAGATATCCTTAGAGAAATCCCTAAGGCATACCTACAGGGATCCAGACCCCTGGATTATGGCTCAGCAGGTTTTAGCCCAATAGAAATCTCTGAGATCTACAATATACAATTCCGGTTCTTATAATGCATTTAATTACAAGCTTATAAATAAGATCATTGCATACCGTTTCTCGGTAGATAATGGTTCATTACCCTCATGTTTGTTGATTTTGGGCTCCTCACTATCTACCTCGCAACGATCTCCCCAGGCCTTACTGCAGCGGCTCTCAACATGTTGCCAGATGTTCATTGCCTCTGCGAGACTCGTAAACCTTGGGTCGCTAAAAAGTTTAAGATATAGGGCTTAATTGTAAGCATCATCAGCATACCTCATAGATCTAAGAAGGTCTCACAAATCAAAACATTTGAATAACACTAGTAATTATGAAAAACCGAAACAGCTTCCAATTCACTAATCAAGGATCTTTATTTTTATATATTTATCTATTCTCCTTAATATCTTGATCCAAGATCCTCTGGGATCTGCTTCAAGTTCTATACTTAAGCCCTCACCCTTTACCTCACGAATTTTTTCCCCAAATATAAGGATCTTTTCTGGAGGTTCGGCCTCGCCTATAATCTCAAGAAGATCTCCTCTCCTTGAGATTTCCAGGGCTTCGCCTTTGTCTCCATAGTAGATCTTCCAGCTACCTTTATCATAGATTATGAGCCCTTCAGCTGTTGGGATAGCGGATCCTGCTTTAATATAGAGGGGCATATCCTCTTCGGCATAGATCCACTGGGGCCCCCTTATCTCATGGTCTCCCCAGAAGCTTCTCCAGATACCTTGGGGTATATATATGTGTCTTCCCCTAGCTCCTTTCTCGAGTATGGGGGCATATAGGAGGTTGGATCCTACTAGGTATTGATCATCCACACTATATGCTTCCTCATCCTCCGGGTATTCGAGGGCAAGAGGTCTTATAATTGGGAATCCTGTTATGTGAGCTTCCCAGGCTAAGTGCCATAAATACGGAATCATATTATATCTTAATTTTATAGCTTTTACAGCCATCTCCCTATATCTTGGGGGAAGAGCAAATATCTCTGAGTCAGATCCTCCCCTACGCTTATGAATCCTGAAGAGGGGGAAGAGAGCACATGCCTGGTACCATCTAGCGAGTAATTCGGGATCTGTGTGACCTTCGAAACCGCCGATATCAACCCCAGCCCAAGCGATCCCTGATATTGATAGGCCTAGGATCATCTGGATCGAGAGTTTTAAGTGATCCCAAGAAGCCACGTTATCCCCGGTCCAGACAGCTGCATAGCTTTGAATCCCAGAGTAACCTGCCCTGGAGAGTATAAAGGGCCTCTCATAGACTCTTTTCAGCCCCTCATACGTAGCCATTGCTTGGAAAAGGGGGTATGCGTTCCTAACCCTCCAATGACTCATAACTCTCCCATCATCCAGCCTATGTACCGCGTCATCCTCCACAGATCTGTCCACAAGATTCTCTGGACCCTTAGGGGGGAGTTGATAGTTATTGACCCTAGACACCCTTTCTACATATCTTGAAATTAGATATATCTGGTCCTGAATAGCTTCGAAGGGATCTCTTGTCCTAAGCTTTCCCGGAGGGTGGATATTAAATACTGTGGGTTCATTCATATCTAGCCAGATCCCATCTATACCGTATTCTCGAGCCCATTTTTCTATCCTTGAGGACCACCACTCCCTAGTTTTTCTGTTGAAGAAATCAGGAATACCTGAAAAGCCCGGCCACCCCCTAGATATATAGATCTCTCCCGAAGCCCTCCTAACCAAGAGGTTAAGGGATTCTATGAAAACATCATAATCAGGCTCGATCTTGATATAGGGGTCTATTATGGTAATTAACCTCACACCCCTCTTATGAAGTTCCTCCGCTAGCCCCTTAGGATCTGGGAACCTCTGCCTATCCCATGTGAATATCTTATAGCCATCCATGTAGTCAATGTCGAGGTATACAGTGCTTAGAGGAACATACATAAGAATCCTATCCACTATATTGAGTACAAGATCCTGGGGATAGTATGTGTATCTACTTAACTGGTGTCCCAGCGACCATTTGGGGGGTATGAAGGGTCTACCTGTTATTGATGTATATGTTTCAAGAACCTCTTTAGGAGTGCCAAGCATGGTAAACACCTCTACCGAGGGCTCCCACACTTCAATAAAGACTTTATCATATTCCGAAGCCCCTATATCGAAAACCATATATCCTGGATAATTTACAAAAATCCCGAAAGCTCTCCCTTCTGAAATTATCATCATGAATGGTATTGAGATGTAGAGAGGATCCATATCTCTTTGATAACCAAAGTTATCATAATTCCACATCAAAACCCTTCTCCTTCTCCTCTCTAGAGGGAGCGCTTTCTCCCCAAGACCTAGGACATGATCCCAGGGCTTGAGATCCATAGAGATCCTTAGCCTAGCACCATCGCCATAGAACACAAGCGATCTCTCAACACCCCCGAGAGATACTTTAACGATCCCTCCATCCACTATTGCTGAGGGCTTTGGATCACCTTCAGGAGGGCTGAACACCACCGGCTGAGGATCGTTAACCAGAATCCTAAGACATCGTCTTCCTGCAAAAACCTCTATCTTAACCCCATAAACTCTAGTAGACAGCTAAAGTCCCTCAACAACTATAAATGCTTAGAAATATATTTAAGGTTAGTTCTGAGATCGAACCTCTATAACACCCCTAATGCACACATCTATACTCGATCATAGATTCAAACATTCAACATCCCTCTTTCTCATCATGTTAATAATTATTTATAGTTACATAACCACGATTTTATGATACATACAGAGTGCTTAGATATTTTGGGCATGTTATGTGTTGAACATGGAAGAAGGATCTATGGTTTCCCTTTCTTACAGAGGTTTTTGTAGCCTCAGAGAGTATACATACCCTTAAACCGTCATCTTCATTAGATGTGGGTTCTCATCTCTCTAGATCGAGAATATGAAGGCTTCTATCTCCCTTTTATAAGCTTCTGAAAATCTTCCAACAAACCTTGGAAAGGGGAAAGACTAGTAGCACTGTATGGTTATTTTCTTGAGGCAGAAGTATACATGGTGTCCCAGCATGTTTTCTAGTTCCGCCATCCCTTCAGTACCCACGATCTCTAGCCTTAGATCATGGCCGTAGGGTAAAGCATAT
>JAVVGE010000082.1:0-11010 GCA_032249255.1 Desulfurococcales archaeon
GCGGATCTATCAGGTCTGAGTATTATTGGTGGAAGAGGGAGATAGCTACATATCAGTCTATTAGGGATATGCTTAGGAGGCTTGGCATATCAACATGGATATACTTATACTATCATGAGAAATATCTAGATGCTATGTATAAAAGGGATGAGAGACTTAGGCATCTATATATAACAGCGATTAGATTCCTAGCAGATGAGCTGTATAGAAGAGGTGTTAAAAAGCTATACATTGGATATCTATATATGCTTTCACAGGATAATGGCAATGAGTATAATACTAACATCTGGTGGTTCAGGAAGATAGTTTCTGTGGATCGTTAATATATTCAGAGAGTACAGCATAGAAGTTGAGCTTGTTCCTGAGTTCCTGAGGACTACACCAGCAAGGAGTGCTCTATATGCGGAAACAAACATAAGAATGGCAGAATATATAGAGGTCTGTATGAATGTAAGAAAACTGGGAGGAAGATCAATGCAGATATAAACGCTGCGCTGAACATAGCTCGTAGGCTGGGACACAGAATAAGGATAGCTAGGAAGATAGAGAGCTACTTGGTAACACATAATGGTGTTAAGCCATTAATCCCTCTCCAGAGGGCTAACACCCCAGACCCAGAGGTTCGAAACCCCACCCCTTAAGGGCGGGGAGGGGTCATAGGGACTCAATATCCATACGGATAGGCGTCTCCAATGTATTCTTAATTCTTAAAGGCTTTTGGGAGCCATTCCCTTATATTCTCCACATCTCCTCTGGTCAGCTCGTGCCCAGCATTCACGATCCTTAATTCTGCTGAGGCTCCCAAAGATCTCAGTCTCCTGTAGAGTTCCTCAGACTCTCTGAGGGGTGATATAGGGTCTCTCGATCCTGCTAGTATGAGGATTTCCTTTCCAGCTAGGTTAGGTCTAACACCGAGATCTACAGGGAAGAATGGTCTCAGAAGTATGGCGCCTGCAAATGCTCCTGGCCTCAGGAACATGGTGGCTATAGCTATATTTGCTCCGTTAGAATATCCAAGGGCAATAGATCTGGCTCTTTTAAACCCATAGCTGTGGGACGCGATTTCTATGAAGTCAGCCAGCTCCTCAGCCCTATACCTGAGATCCTCGAGATCATATACACCTGGCGCAACCCTCCTGAAAAACCTTGCCATGCCATCCTCAAGCACTTTTCCCCTAGGGCTAAGGATCCCAGCACCAGGATCCACGGCCCTTGCGATAGGCACTAGATCCTCCTCACCGCCCCCAGTACCATGGAGAAGTATTAATACCATCTCGCCCCTAGACGGGGGAATATAGATGTGTTTAAAGCCTAGGAGCTCGCCTCTTATAACCTCCACCACTAGCCTCTCCTCCTAGGCAGCTCAACACCGCTAGGAAGCCTAACCCTTGGAAGTCTATCCTCTATCCATCCCCTCTGGGGCTCGAGCCACTCTGGAAGCACAAGGTCGCTTCCAAGCCTCTCAGGAGGCTCATCAATGCCGAAACCAGGTCCCGAGGTCGCTATCTCATACAGCACATGCCCGGGTTCCCTGAAATAGATAGATTTGAACCACTTTCTATCGATAACAGGCGTTACTCTGAAGCCCAGCCTCTGAAGCCTCTCCCTAAACACAGCCTGCTCCTCCTCTGCAGCCGCGTTCCAAGCTATGTGATGCACAGATCCTACGCCAACATATCCATAGCCGAGGCCGGGTGGGCAGAGAACTTCTATCATAGATCCCGAACCCCCATTGCCTGTCTCATATCTAACTCTATGGAGATCCTCGCGAACCCTTCTAAACCCCAGGACCTCCTCCAGGAACCAGCCACTATGCCTACAGCTTATAACAGTGATCTCTGCCTTGTGGAAGCCTCTGAGAAAGTGCTCACTAGGAACGGGACTATCCCTCCAAGGATCGACAGGCTTGTCATCAGCCTCTCTATGGGCTACAAGGGCTAGGGGGAGGCCATCGGGATCCTCGAACTCAATTACAACGCCGTCCTCGTCCCTCCTAGGATCGCTGACCCTCACACCGGGTTTTCTAAGCCTTTCAAGCCAGTAATCGAGAGAGTCTATAGGTATCGAGAAATAGACCCTAGTAGAGACTCCATAGCCTATAGATCCTCTGGGGAGCCCTGTATAGGGGAAGAATGTGAGATCAGTTCCCGGAGAACCTTTGTTGTCTGCATAGAAGAAGTGATATACGCCAGGATCATCCTGGTTAACACTCACCTTAACCAGCCTGAGCCCGAGGACACCCACATAGAAGTCTAGATTCGCCTGGGGGTCATTTGCAAGGGCCGTTATATGATGGATCCCTAGTAACCTCACATTAGTTGAGAAAATGGGCATCACCTATATATAGTCCTTACAAGGCTAATAAATACTTTACCAAGTAAATGAAAATGCGTGAATCAATATATCACACTATATAATTTATAGCAACATAGATAAGATAATTTACATTGTAAAGCTCTTTACTTCATGGTCCGATCAGGCTTATTTGAGGGAAGAGACATTCCTGGTGATGCTCAGTATGAACTCTCTGAAAGATGGACTCTCATAAATAAATACCCTCAACATGCCCCTAACACCTAGTTCTGTGAGGGGCTGGGCAGCTCTGCTACTTATAACATGTGCCTCAACAACTCCATGTAGATCCTCTCGTGCTATGGCCTCTGCAAGGATCTCGGAGGCTGTTTGGGATGCTATAATAAATCTCCTAATACCTTTCTTCACAAGCTCTCTAACAGCTTCTGTATCCCCGGATCTTCTAATTATCCTATATACCCTCATATGATCTATCTCATGTTGATATACATTTAAATCGAGATCCAGTCTGTCAGAGCTTAGAAGAGCTATCCTACCCCCGGATCTCAGAATAGTATCAACAATCCTGATGGCCTCGTTAACCCTCTCAATGGGTGGAGTGAGGGATCTATAGCCATAGGATCTGAGTGCATTTTCTGTACCCTCACCTATTGAGACTAGTAATGAGCCGCCACCATATAATCTCTCAACAAGCTCCTTCCCAACATCTCTTGACATGAGGATCTTAACAGCGTTCTTACTAGTGAATATCGCTGAGGAGTATCTCCTCCCAATTGCCATGGATATCTTCTCTTCGAGACCCTCTATAGGCTCCACATCGATACCCTCAACAAGGTATATGGCGAAGCCCTTCTCCTTGAGGAAAGGGCTCCACCTAGCCCATGTATCCCTCGTTCCTATGAAAGCCATTTCCCAGCCCATCTAGTCTCTGCCTCTTCATACAGCTCTATAATCCTCCTAACAGCTACAGGGTCTAAGGGACCCTTATCAGAGGCCTCAGCATACTCCCTCAGCTCATCCTCCGAGGTAGCTATAACCACTACGGATGAAACCGGTATACTCGATAATATAAATCTGATCGAGTTCTGACCAGGAGTAGCGCTATAGCCCTTAAGATAGGGCTTCATAGAATCGTAGAGATTGAATGCCCATTCAAGCCAATCCCTATCCCTCAGAGATCTATGGTCTCCCAGCTTTTCAAACCCCTTTCTATCGATCCTCTCGCTAAGGATCCCCCCAGCATGCGGAACCCTAACCAATATCCCGAGACCCTTTTCACTAGCCCTCATAGCTATCTCTCTACCAGGCCTCTGCTCAAGGGCATTGTATATAAACTGTATAGCCTCAACTTCTCCATGCTCTATAGCCTCCAGAGCCTCGCTAAGCACATGCTTTTCAGGGCCCAGCGCTATGCCCACATGCTCCGCTAAGCCTCTATCTACTAGATCTCTGAGTAATCTATATAGCTGTGGAGATCTCAACGTCTCCAGGGGCGGATTATGGATCTGCAGTATATCGATCGGCCTCTTACCGATCCTCTCGCAAGACTTTTTAGCAGCATACATAATATACCTAGGATCATACCTCCTTTGAAGCCCCTTATCCTGTGTATATATATCATAACCAACCTTGGTTGCGATAACCATTTCCCTCACATCATCACCAAAAGTCTTCCTAAGTATCTCCTCACCATATCCCCTACCATAGACGTCAGCTGTGTCGAAAAGGTTTATCCCGAGATCCCTGGCAAGTCTAAGGATCTTCATAGCCTTTTCAGGAGCCACATCACCATACATCCCCGTGACACTGTAAACGCCTAAGGATATCTCCGAAACCTCTATACCGGTTTTTCCAAGTCTTCTATATATCATAACAATCCTACTCGCTGGAGTGTACACCAGGTTTGAGATTCTCGATGCTATATAAGATCCTATAGTCCCTCCCACCCAGGATCTCGGAAGCCCTTTTAGCGACACTCTCTATCTTATCCCTACTATCTGCATGAACCATGAAATAAGCTCTATACTCCCACTCCCCATTAAGCGGTATTCGATAGACTACATGGGTTGCCTCCGGGATCTCTATCGCAACCCTCTTACAATCCCCATCCGATCCCCTGATAACCACCATACCGTCCCAGGTAATCCCCACCCTCCTACCCTCAAGGGTAGCTCCTATATTCCTGAGAACCCTTTTCCTATACAGCTCTCTCAGGAGATCTACGAACTCCGCCTCGCCATAGCCATATCTCCGGACGATATCCCTATACGGTCTCTCAGTCACTGGGATCCATCTGGATAGCTGTGAAAAAGGCTCTCTACTTATCCCCATATCCTCGAAGGTTGGTATCTCCTCGGGGAGGATCTCAGGCTCTGACCAGGATATCATCTTCCAGAGATCAAACTTGACCGAGAGCTTATATGTTCTTTTCCCAAGAAGCACTAGGTATTCCTCAACACCAGAGGCCCTCGCTATCTCCTCAACGCTTTTCATGAGCTCCTCAACGCTCTTTCTCTTGATCACGAACCATATATTATACCTCTCGTGGATCCTTACATAGTTATGAGTCACCTCAGGATCTTTTAACAAGATCCTCCTTATAGCCTCTTTACTAGAAGCATTAATAGCCCTAGCAGCTACTAGCGCTGCAACCTTTCCAGAGGCTCTGTAATTTATGTTAAAACCGATCCTCTTGATGGTTAGGTTTGACCTCATAGACTCGATCCTCTTCTTAAGCTCGTCAAAGCCTATGCCAAGCCTCTCACCGATCTCTAGATATGGTGTCTCGGTTAGGGGAAACCTATATTGAAGTTCCATCAAGATCTCCTTATCCCTCTTATCGATCAACAGGATCACCCCCACCGAGGGAGTTCCCATCAAATAGCTCTCCAAGAATGCCTAGAGCCTTCTTCATTATAGAGCTGGTCACAAGATCCAGGATCTCCCTATCCCTTTCCCCTAGATGTAGCTCCCTCACAGCCCTCTCAATCTCCCTCCTTCTAATGTTGTCATATAGCTTAGCAAAACCGCTTAGATCTCTTCTAATTCTCTCACTCATATATTTAGAGTAGAGCTTCTCAACGTATCTATCTATGATCACATCTAGATATTCTAAGGCTCTTCGAAGATCTGGAAGGATCTTATGCGACATCTCCTCAAGATCTCTCATCCATATATAGCCCTTCCCAAGAGCCTCCGCACCCTCGGGATCAATGTTTCTAGGAATTCCAAGATCTATCGCAACCCCATTAAAACCATATAGAGAGTCCCTACCCAAGACGGGCTCTTTGGAAGACGTTGCTAGGAAAATGAGATCCCTGCTAGCTAAAACACTTATAAGCTCTTTCAGAGTATAGGCTTTACCCATTTGGAATAGCCTAGCGAGATCCTCAGCCTTTTCAAGGCTTCTACCGACTATCGCAACATCTGACACACCGCCAGCACTGAGAGACCTAGCTATTCTCCTCCCAACCTCTCCAGTCCCTATGACAGCTGCTTTAACACCATCGAAACCTCCTAGGATATGCTTTGCAACCATCACAGAGAGCTCCGGGATCCCTATGCTACCCTCAACCCTCAGCTCTTTCCTAATACTGATGGAAAGATCCATAGCTTCTCTAAATATGTTATAGAGCATTTTGGCTCCGTAGCCTGTTTGGGACATCCTATCTAAAGATCTTCTAACCTGATTCACAATATCGATCTCAAATGGCGCCGGGGACTCACTACCCGAGAGAACCCTGAGCATGTGCTCAAAGAGCTCCGCTCCCCTATAGATCTTTGGGTCTGTTGATGAGGCGCTTGCTAAGGACCTATTGATCTCGGGTATATAGCTCTCTATTCTTTCACTTGGAGCCGTTACATAGATCTCGGATCTGGTGCATGTATCTAGAACCATATACCCAACCGCCTTGTCACCTCCAACGACTTCCTCAACCCTTTTAACAACGGCTTCCCAGTTCCTCTTAACCCTTTCCACATAGTCATAACCATGGATCTTCCTATTTATGCCTATAGCGATTATCTCAGACCCTGCCATAGATCTCGACAGCCCTCCTAAGATCTATGCCACTTCTGGACTGGACAATCTCGCAGATCCTATTCCACGCACCTTCCTCATCCCCCGAAGATGCTAGGGATCTGAATATGTTGTCTCTAAAAACCTCTCTGTGGATCTCTATCCTCATGTCTGAAGGAACCCCTATAGATCTCAGGATCCTCTTCATACTTGATAGGAGCTTTAGCATAATATGGAGATCCCTTTGAGAGTCTAGGAACCTCGCTATCCTATCCCTAGCCTCCATAGCCACCAACGAGCTTCTTCCATCAGTATATACCGCGAATCTTATGTCGCCAGAGACCCCCCCTATACCCATGCCACACTGTGTTCTAAGAGCGTCGCCTGCAAGTATATAGAGCTTCCTATGTTTCCTAGCAATATCTATAATTATGCTGTCTATCTCCCTAGCATCTCCTAATGCCGATATAACTATGTCGCATCCTTCGATTGCCCTCTCAAGTAAGAGACGATCTGATGCATCGCCCTCTACAAGTCTCAGCCTCTCACTTCTCCTAGCAAGCTCAATCAGATCTGGCAGAAACTTCTTAGAAACAACAGTTACCTCGGCACCCGCTTCCAGGAATCTCCTAGCCTTCTTATACCCCTCATCCCCACCTCCTATCACGAGAACCTTCATACCATCTACATCAACGAAGATGGGCAGCTTCAGCTTAGCCACCTCAGGCGATAGTGGTGTATGCTTATAAGAGTTCTGTAACGCTTGATAGCCATACAGGAGGTACAATCTGTATCCATAGGTAACCATCTATAGTTAATAAACACTTATTACTCCCCTCACACCCTGAGCCCGGGCAGTGCCTTGGCGAGGCTCTATAAATACCCTGTTTCGAGGCCTAGGAGGCTCAGGAGAATCAGCCTGATCAGGGATCTTGTATCCCAGACAAGGATCTCGACCGAGGGCCTCATTCAGCCCATCTTTGTCTACGAGGGCCTCTCGAGTCCGAGGATCCCTATAGAGTCTATGCCTGATCAGTATAGATATTCCGTGGATGGTGCGGTAAGCTTTGTGGGCGAGCTACTTGATGCAGGGATCAGGGCTGCACTCGTTTTCGGGGTTCCATCGGATAAGGATCCAATGGGTAAGAAGGCCTATAGCAGTGACGGCCCGGCTCAGATGGCTGTTAGGAGTATTAAGAAGGAATATGGCGATAGTGTTGTAGTAGCTACCGATGTCTGTCTCTGCTCCTACACGGATCACGGCCACTGTGGTGTTGTAATTAAAGGGGGAGGGGGTTATGTTGTTGATAACGACGAGACGATCAAGCTACTGGGTAGAATAGCGGTTAGCCATGCCGAGGCAGGTGCCGACATAGTTGCCCCCTCTGCCATGATGGATGGGCAGGTGGGGGCTATAAGGGATGCCCTAGACTCTGAGGGATATAGCGATGTAGCTATTATGTCCTACTCAGCTAAATATGCCTCGAGCCTCTACGGGCCTTTCAGAGTAGCTGCATCCTCTAAACCCCTGTTCGGTGATAGGAGGGGGTATCAGATGGATCCCAGGAATCTCTGGGAGGCTGTTAAGGAGGTTGAGATGGATCTGGCTGAGGGAGCCGATATAGTGATGGTTAAGCCAGGGCTATGGTATCTGGATGTTGTAAGAACTATTAAGGAGAGCTTCCCAGAGGTTCCCCTAGCCGTCTATAGTGTGAGTGGTGAGTACCTCATGATCAAGGCCGCGGCCTCTAGCGGATACCTATCGGAGGACGAGGCTATACTTGAGAGCCTGATAGCTATGAGGAGGGCTGGTGCCGATATAATTATAACATATAGCGCTCTCAAAGCATCTAAGATCCTGTCTAGGGTGTCTAGGCGGTGATGGACAAGCCATATACAGAGAGAAGCAGGATCCTATATGAGAGAGCTTCCAGAGTCATGCCTGGAGGTGTTAATAGCCCTGTTAGGGCCTTCAAGCCCTACCCCGTCTTCGTTTCGAGGGCTAAAGGGTCTAAGGTTTATGATGTGGATGGCAACACATATATAGACTATGTGATGGGCTACGGGGCAAATCTCTTTGGACACTCACCAAACTGGCTTGTTAAGAGAATATCTGAGATCCTTGAAGAAGGGATCCTATATGGCATGCCCACAGAAGCTGAGGTAAGGCTAGCGGAGAAGATAGTCTCTATGGTGCCCAACATAGACATGGTTAGGCTCGTTAACACAGGGACAGAGGCTACTATGAGCGCTATCAGGCTTGCCAGAGGCTATACAGGGAGGGACTATATAGTGAAGTTCAGGGGATGCTTCCACGGGTCCCACGACTATGTCCTAGTATCCCCGGGATCGGGGGCTTCTGGGCTCCCCTCACACCTAGGTGTTCTAAAGGATGCAGCTGCAAAGACCCTCGTGGCTGAGTACAACGATGTAGAGGGTCTTGAGAAGGTTATGAAGGAGTATGGAGAATCTGTGGCAGCAGTAATTGTCGAGCCTGTAGCAGCCAATATGGGGCTAGTACCCCCTGAGCCGGGCTTCCTCGAGGCCTGTAGGGAGCTATGTGATAGATACGGATGCCTTTTAATCTTTGATGAGGTGGTCACAGCGTTCAGAATATCCCCAGGAGGGGCTCAGAAATACTTCAGAGTTAGAGCTGATATAGTGGCTATGGGGAAGGCCATGGGATCCGGCTTCCCCATAGCGGCATACGCGGGTAGAAGGGATATTATGAGGCATGTAGCTCCCGAGGGAAGGGTATATCAGGCTGGGACATATAGTGGGAACCCTGTCTCGGTTGCTGCTGCAATAGCGACTCTCGAGTATATAGAGGGGGAGGGAGACAAGATCTATGGATGGTTGAGAAAAATAGCCTCAGAGATAGAGGATGAGGCTAGTAAGCTGATCGGTGAGAGAGGGTTAGAGGCATATGTGAATAGGTTTGAGGGGCTGCTCCAGATATTCATGACCAGGGGCCCTGTGAGGAATTATGCTGACGCTTCTAGAAGTGATCTGAAGAGATATTGGAGTTTTCATAGGGAGCTTATGAGGAGGGGGGTCTTCATACCGCCCTCTCAGATGGAGACGTGGTTCCCGTCATATGCGCATACTGAGGAGGATCTAGGATTAACTATAGATGCTGTTAAAGAGGCCCTCAGAATTGCCTAGCATACTTCTCAGAGTAGGGACCAGAGGTAGTAGCCTGGCTGTTGGGCAGGCTATGGAGGTTATAGAGGCTATTAAAAGAGTATATGGAGATGCTATGTTCGAGCTCGTTAAGATCAGGACTAGGGGTGATGTTGAGGACTCAGCGAAAAAGATCTCTGAACCTGGGATCTTTACAAAGGAGATAGATCTAGAGCTTGTTAGGGGGAACATAGACCTGGCAATCCATTCCCTCAAGGACTACCCAACCAAGATCCCAAGAGGGCTTGCTATCGCAGCGATCCCTAAGAGGCTCTCTAGGAGGGACGCTATTGTCCCCAACATCTATAGATCTCTTGACGAGATCCCCAGAGGCTCCCTAATCGGGACTAGTAGTATGAGGAGGATATCTCATGTACTCTATCATAGAAGGGATCTGAGGATAAAGAGGATCCGGGGAAACGTGGATACCAGGATAAAGAAGATAGGCTCCGATGTAGACGCTGTTGTTCTAGCAGAAGCAGGTCTCCAGAGACTGAGGTTTAGGGGGTACGTGCCTCTGGATCCAAGGATTATTACCCCCCAAGCTGGTCAAGGAGCTCTAGCGGTGGTTGCTAGGGAGGGCTCAAAGGCTTTCGAGATCGCTTCCATCATAGATGACCCCATATCCAGAGTTGAAACCTCTATTGAAAGGGGATTCATCTCCCTCTTAGGAGCTGGCTGTAGAGCCCCTATCGGGGTTACAGCGATAGCTAATAGATCCTTTGTGAGGGTATTAATATCTCTAGTATCTCCCGATTACTCCCACAGGATATACATAGATAAGATATACGATACCACAGAGGTAGAAGATATAGTTAATATGATCATGGGGGAGTTCGAATCTATGGGGGGCATGGAACTCGTAAAGGAGTGGGAGAAGGCTGTTACAAGGCAAGCAATAGATTTAAATACCTCTAGCAACTTATAAATACTTGATGTGTGTATGGAGGAGTGTTATCTCAGTACTAGGGAGTTTGCCAGAGTTCTCGGTGTTTCAAGGAATGGAGGAGGGCTGGGGGATGCATGCTATCACTAAACAGATTATAGGTTTTAATATCCTGGATGCTTGTATATTGGTATATGTATGAGGGGTCTGTGCCTTGGAGAAGCTTTTCAATGTTCTTCGTAGAGCTGCTGTGCTTGATTGCTATGCTAATAAGCCCTCTAGAGAAGCTCTAGGGGAGATTGTAGATCGGCTAGAAGCTATGATTGAGGAGATGATTGAGTATACATTAGAGCACGGAGCATCACAGAAGACACTGCACATGGTTTTCTACGAGATGTATAGGGAGCAATACCCATGGCTACCAACGAGGGTTATTAAGGGTCCTATAGAGATGCTGTTAGGAGAGCAAAGTCTTTTAGAGAGCTTTTGAGGAAGGACAGAGCTTACATAGGGAAGCCAGAGGTTAGGAGGGTCAAGATAGTCTACTCGGATAACCAGGATTGGGGCTCGAGAATGAGTATAATGAGTATAATGCTTAGAACCCATAGGG
>JAVVGE010000083.1:0-10929 GCA_032249255.1 Desulfurococcales archaeon
AGAGCTTACACAAGGAAACCAGAGGTTAGGAGGGTCAAGATAGTATACTCGGATAACCAGGATTAAGGGCTCGGGAATGGAGGTATATGCTTAGAACCCATATGGGCTGATAGAGCTGAGGTATAAGGGTAACGGGCAGTTGTATAGATACCTCTACAGCTACTGGAACTTATCGAGCGAGCTCAAGCTAGAATCTAATGGGAGTGCTTGATTACCTAGCATTCTCAAGATCCTTCGAGATCACCCACGATCCCAGTAATGTTGTTTCTCTAGATGTTAATGAGAATAATGTTACGATAGCAGTATTCAGGGGTGGCATGTTTGTTGAAGTGATCAGAGTTGAGACTAGCCTTGGAAGGATTGCTATAGCATATTCAGTTAGGAGGGAGAGGATCTCGAGGGAAGATCTACTGTGGGAGGGATGTTAGGAGGAAATTGAAGAAGCTCAGAGAAGGCAATAGAAAGCAGGGTATACTCTATAAGGTTGCTAGCATCATAGAGGAGCTTGCTAGGGAGAACAAAGCTGTTGTTATAGAAGATATCGGTGGTGATGATAAGGAGAGGATAGAAAGGGATAGGGGTAGGAGGCTTAGGCACAGGATTAACCAGTGGAGCGTCTCTAAGCTAATAAATTTGCTTGAGGATAAGCCCATACATGTTGTAAGGGTATCTGAGAAGGGCTCCTCGAGCGTTGATCCGTTTACGGAGAAGAGGATCGATAGTTACAGCCCCCTGGTGATCCGCACTGCAGTGAGGGGGCTAATGGAAGATACAAAGTGATAAAGATAACGCTGAGAATAGCATATGTCGATGGCAGGGTTGTTGAGAGGGATGTAGTGGGAGTAATAAACATCGGCTTGAAGTATTTATCCTCAGGTGGGAGGCCCGTGGCGTTGGGCTCGACAGGCACCCATGAGGCTCGGGTGAAGCTGGTGATCCCGAGCCTAGGTGCAACCCAGCTAACGGAAATACAAGTATTTTAGAAACACAATCAAATACTGTTAACGGGGAAACGCTATAATATCCTAGTAGATCAGAATAGATCAGATAACTAACATATTTAAAATGATTGAAAATGAAAGATAGTAACAACTATAAAGAGAAATAGGGAGGGTTATAGATGTCTATCTGAGGGTATGTGAGAGCTAGTAAGAGCTATTTTTGGCCAGGGGTATGGATTAGTGGGGGTAACAATTAGTAGATACCCGATCTCGATCACGATTCTAGCTAGGGCATGTATTAAGGAGGCCGTAGGATCTAGAGGCAGTGGGGATGAGATCTGCGCTCCTCTAGATACTAGGAAGATCTCTAGCAGGGTTTGTGAGGAGTTTTTGAGCGCTATTACAAGGGTTGCGGGTGTTATTATATATAGAAAGGGATCATCTATATACTGCAGAATCTGTGGTAATGGTCCCTATACTAGAAAGGGCGCCTATTTACACCTACTTAGAAAGCACTTGAAGGATATAGAGGATATATTAAGTGAAGAGCTAGAGAGAGTAGCTAGTCGGGATTTCTAGCTAGGTGCTAGAGTATCACTTTGTTGGCCTCGCTACATAGATCCTGTGTATCTAGATCTTTATAGGGGAGCACAATAGTCCCCTCTCCTAGACATGTGAGATTATTTATATAAACACCATCGCCAACTATACAGTTCCTCGAAACCCTGGTCCACTTACCGATATAACTCCCCTCCCCTATTATAGAGTCCACTATAGTTGCACTCTGATCCACAATGACCCTTCCCATAAGGAGACTTCCTATTATCAGAGAGCCTCTCTTTATCATTGAGCTCCTCATAATTATTGTTCCTCTCCCAACCGTAGTGCTACCCTCTATCTGTACACCCGCCCCTATATATATTGGAGGGATCATCTCTACATCCCCGTCGATCGAGGATTCTGGGTTTACATATATGCCGTCTCTAGATATCATGCTGAGAGCATCTAGATTCGCATTTACATAGTCGCTCGGCACTCCTATGTCATTCCAGATGCCTTCATGTATATATGCATATACCTCCCCTATCTCTAGAAGTCTTGGCATTAGATCCTTTCCTATCCCCTGCTTCTTACCCTTCTCTATTATCTCAACCGCCTCCCTTTCAAAGACATAGATTCCGGCGTTTATGTACCCTGAATCGCCTTTCTGGGGCTTTTCCACAAAGCCTCTAACCCTACCACCCTCATCTATATCCGCAACACCATATCTTCTAACATCCTTCACCCTAGTCACAGTTAGCGTGGCTATCCCTCCTTTAGATCTATGGTACTTATAAAGCCTTTCGAGATCTACTGAGCTGAATATATCTCCATAGATCACGACAACCGGATAATCTATACCGACATCATCGTTAATTTCCCTGAGGGGCCCTGCATCGCCTAGAGGAACCCTCTCTATATAATAATCTATAGCGACTACATTACCCCATCTAGATGTAACATGCCCTAAGATCTGATCCGACATATGGTGGAGAGATAACGTGATCCTTTTAACCCTACTCCTAATAGCACCCTCAATAACCCAATCTATGAGAGGCTTATCTAGAATAGGTAGAAGAGCCTTCGGCTTCGTAAGTGTGAGGGGTCTGAGCCTTGTTGCGTAGCCACCGGCTAGGATTATTATATGCATAATTCCACGTATTAACTTAATTATCTAAGGTATATAATCATTGATCTAGAGCCGCCGGCGGGATTTGAACCCGCGACCACCGGCTCTCCCAGCGACCTCGGCAAAACCTAGATCCGTACAAGGCCGGCGCTCTACCAGCTGAGCTACGGCGGCTCCAATACTACAGTATAGTCTCTGGGGTTATAAGCTATGATAATATCGGGGTATTTCCAATAATAGCTTTTATACCTTGTAACTATTAGTATTATCGGGTGTAATAGGTGAAGCACGATGAACCCAGGTTTAAATATATAATTTATTTTCACAACGCCCCAGAAGATATAAACCTGGTAGGCGGGAAGGGTCTTGGTCTAGTGAGACTGACAAAGAAAGAGATCCCGACGCCACCTGGGTTTATAATAACCACTAGAGCCTTCATAGATTTCCTAAAGAGCAGCGGGTTGGAAAAAGCTGTTAAAGAGGCTATAGAGACGATAGGCGAGAAGGGATCCCCTGAAGAGAAGAGTAGAGAGTTAATGAGCCTCATAGAGGGGATAGAGATGCCTGACAACATAGCGAGAGAGATAGCCATATCCTATGAAGATCTATGCAGGAATGTGACTGGAAGCGACGTGTGTAGAGTCGCTGTTAGGAGCTCAGCAATTGCGGAGGATCTCACAGAAGCTTCATTCGCAGGGCAACATGACACATTTCTAAATGTATATAGAGTAGAGAATGTGTTACAAGCTGTTAAGAGGTGCTGGGCATCCCTCTTCACCGCCAGGGCTCTTGTATATAGGAAGGCTAAGGGCCTCGTAGACGAGAAGAGCCTTGCAATGGCTGTTATTGTACAGATAATGGTGGATCCCAGATCTGCTGGCGTGACATTCAGCCTCAACCCGCTGGACGGGGATCCAAGTATAGTAGTTATCGAGAGCATATGGGGATTAGGAGAGTATATTGTTAGAGGGGTTGTGACGCCTGATAAATTTGTTGTTAGGAAATCAAGCCTCGATATAGTTGATAGGTTCATATCTAAGAAGGATCGAGAACTGGTGTATGATCCTGAGAAGATGAGTAACATAGATAGAGAAGTTCCTAGCGAGAGGTCAGAAAAACCCAGCATATCAGATGAGGAGGCTAGAGAGATAGCATCCCTAGCTATAAAGCTTGAGAAGATGCTAGGAACCCCTGTCGATATTGAATGGGCCATAGATGGAAGTGGTAGACTATATATACTCCAGATCAGACCTGTTACTACTATCCCGAAGCCCCAGACTCCTAAGAAGAGCGAGGCAAGGGAGAAGAGAGTTTTTAAAGGGCTCGCAGCATCCCCCGGAATAAGTGTGGGAAAGGCCAAGATCCTTAGAAGCGTTGAGGAGGCGAAGGTGAAGGGTTTTAACAGGGGTGAAGTTCTAGTTACATCTATGACAGATCCCGACTGGGTCCCCATAATGAGGATTGCCTCGGCTATAGTAACTGAAAAAGGGGGTGTTACAAGCCATGCAGCTATAACAGCTAGGGAGCTAGGGATACCAGCTGTGGTCGGTGTCTCAGGGATCATGGATTCTATCCTGGATGGGGAGATCCTGAAGGTTGATGGAGGGAGAGGGGTGGTAGAGGTTATAGAGCAGCTAGAGCTTGAGAAAGAGTTCGGCAGCTATGCCGAGGTAGCCCTCGCGCCCCCCACAGCTGAGCGTGTTGAGGCTAGGAGGGAGGATATATATATACCCACAGCTACGAAGATATATATGAATCTAGGCGAGCCAGAAGCTATTGAGAAGTACCTAGGCTTGCCATTCGATGGAATAGGCCTTATGAGGATAGAGTTCGTCATATCTAGCTGGATAGGCTATCACCCTGTATATCTCATAAAGCATGAGAGGCAGGAGTTCTTCATAGATAGACTCTCGAGCGGGATAGCGATGGTAGCCTCTAAAATAGCGCCGAGACCTGTTGTTGTTAGATTTAGCGACTTCAAGAGTAACGAGTATAAGAAGCTCATAGGAGGCGAGGAGTTCGAGCCCGAGGAGAGGAACCCGATGCTAGGGTGGAGAGGCGCGTCGAGATATATACATCCACTATATCTAGAGGCTTTTAAGCTAGAATTGAGGGCTATAAAGAGGGTCAGGGAGGAGATGGGGCTGAAAAACGTGTGGGTCATGATCCCAATGGTTAGAACTCTCTGGGAGGCTGAAAAGGTGATTAACCTGATGGCGGAGGAGGATCTTAGAAGCTCTAGAGACTTCAAGATATGGGCAATGGCCGAGGTTCCCTCAGTAGCCCTTCTAATAGACGAGTTCTCCAAGTACTTTGATGGGTTTAGTATAGGGAGCAACGATCTCACACAGATGATACTAGGGATAGATAGGGATTCTGACCTTCTCAGCTCCATGGGCTATTTTGACGAAAGAGACGAAGCTATTCTCAAGGCCATGAAGATGATTATAAGGGGTGCTAAGAGAAATAGCAGGACTGTATCCATATGTGGCCAGGCTCCCAGCTACTACCCAGAGATCGTTGAATTCCTAGTGAGAGAGGGGATCGATAGTATATCCGTTAATCCAGATGCAGTAATAACTACGAGACGTATTGTTGCTAGCATTGAGAGGAAGCTAATGTTAGAAATGTTAAGCAGACTAAGGGGTAAGAGAGCTAGTAAGAAAGCTTCTAATCTATAGCCCTCTACTCATTAAAATTAGCGGCTTAGCAACTTACCGGTTATTCTGCTATTATTCTATAATATTTTGTGATAACGGCTATGTGCGAGGCCTTTTTACTCTTATGAGAAAGGATGATGCTTAGCTTCTTTCAGAATATCTATTAGTTTTAACAATTTATTCACTACATCGATAGGATCTCTTCCAAAGATCTTAGCCCCCGGTTCTTTACCGAAATCCCCGTAGTCAATCACTATGTCAGGCATCGAACCTATCCTCTCTATAGCCTCCCTTACCCCCCACGGTATCGTTGCGCCCTCCCTCTTCTTAACATCCTCGGGCTCCTCCTTTCTATCGTACCAAGATACTTTAAACCCTGCCTTTGAGGCTATGTCCTCGATGCCAGATATATATCTAATATTCATAGCAGATCTATATTCTGGATATAGCTCCATAGCAGCAAGGATCCCCCTGGCTACATGGCTAGAGGCCCCTGGTCTCGGAGGGCCTGAGGCTCTAGCTCTTCCCATATAGTTTATAATCCTACCTGGTATAGCTATCACGTCATCAACACCCCTAGCAAGGTATGGTGGGAGAGAATATGCCAGGTTACTCTGAACCTCTGGTATTAGCTTAGCGATGTCGCTAGCCCTCTCCTCTATGATCTTTAAAGCTCTCTCAACAGACTCTATAGCTCTATATCTCTCTGCATCAAGCTCTAGATACGCTGTCGGGTTTACAGGGCAGTGGCCCTTGCCGACCCTATAGCTCCTCTCGATAGCTGTCAGGATAAATTCCTTTGACTTTCTGATCGCTGCGAGGGGATCCTCTCCCTTAGCTATGTGTGCAGCTATTGCAGCTGAGAAAGAACACCCGGTTCCGTGTGTACACCCCTCTATCTTAGGTCCCTCTAGCCTTAGAATCTCCTTGGACGTGATCACTATATCGATGCTCTTATCTCCTGATATATGACCACCTTTCACTACAACTATCTCGGCTCCATATCTATCCTTTATAATCTTCCCAGCCTTCTCCGCATCCTCGAGATCCTCGATCCTGATGCCAGAGAGCCTTTCAGCCTCAAACCTATTAGGCGTCACGACCTTGGCCAGGGGTAGAAGCTCTTTAGCAAGCACCTCCACAGCTTCCTCTGTTAAAAGCCTATCCCCGCTCTTTGCAAATATAACAGGATCCACAACTAGGGGGAAGCCATGCTTCTTAACAGATCTTGCGACACTCCTCACTATCCCAGGATTACTCAGCATCCCGGTTTTCGCAGCATCAACCCCTATATCCTCAGCAACAACATCTATTTGGAGCTCAACCATCTGAGGAGGTATATCGTGGATCCCATATACGCCGAGGGTGTTCTGAGCAGTCACACTTGTAACGGCAACTAGCCCATGTACTTGGAGGGCTGCAAACGTCTTTAGATCAGCTGCTATCCCGGCACCCCCACCACTATCAACCCCGGCAATAGTCAATGCCCTCGAAATTCTGAACCCCATACACGATACCCATGCATATACCGCTATGTGGCTGATAAACAACCCTATAGGCTCTCTATAGATAATGCTCTCTTCCCAGAGGATCTCACCTCAAACCCCCGCTCTCTAGAGTCAGGAGAAACCTAGCAGCAGTCTGTGAGAAGATAGAAAACTATATCTGTTTTATATTCTTACCAGCATTAATTGGTCTCTATCATTCTTCTATATAATTAATAGTTATAAGCATTATTGTCAGATATTTGTTGAGGCAGGGATAGTGGGCTGGTTGATATGGCGCCCCTTCTAGAGGTCAGGAACCTGAAAACTTATTTCTATACCCTGAGAGGCGCTGTCAGAGCTGTAGACAGTGTTTCTTTCACCATCAATAAAGGGGAGACTATAGGAATAGTGGGAGAGTCTGGTTCTGGCAAATCAACACTGGGGTTTAGTCTTCTAAGGCTGGTACCGCCTCCCGGGAGGATTGTGGATGGAAATATATTCCTCGATGGTGAGGATATACTAAAACTTCCTGAAGAGACTATGAGGAAAGAGATCAGGTGGAAAAGGATAAGTATGGTGTTTCAAAGCGCCCTCAATGCCCTGAACCCTGTGAAGAGAATAGGGGACCAGATAGCTGATGCCATCATGGCCCATGAGGATGTCAGTAAGAAGGAGGCTTTGCAGAGGGCTGCGGAGCTCTTGAAAGCAGTTGGTATAGATCCTACTAGGGTCAACAACTATCCACACGAGTTTAGCGGGGGTATGAGGCAGAGGGCTGTAATAGCGATGGCCCTAGCCCTCCAGCCAGATATAGTTATAGCCGATGAGCCCACCACGGCCCTAGATGTTGTGGTTCAAGCACAGATCCTGAATCTTTTCAAGAGGCTTAGGAAGGAGAGGAATATGAGTATAATCCTAATAACACATGATCTCTCACTTGTGGCAGAGATAGCAGATAAGGTCGCGATCATGTATGCAGGTAAAATAGTAGAGCTAGGGCCTTCCGAGAAGATATACACAAGCCCGGCCCATCCATACACAAAGGGGCTGATGGCCAGCATACCAAGAATAGGAGGGGCTAAAGAGCTTTCATGGATACCGGGCTCTCCACCAGATCTTAGAACACCACCACCAGGATGCAGATTCCACCCCAGATGCCCCTTCGCTATGGAGATCTGCAGAAAGGAGGAGCCTCCATACTTCCAGCTAGATAGGGACCATATATCAGCTTGTTGGCTACATAAGGAGGGAGTTGCTCAAAGTAGATAGTAGAGGTGCTCTAGATGAAGATCGAGGATATAAGCGGTAGAGAGGATGTGATCCTTGCGAGCATAGGAGTCAAGATGTATTTCTCACTAGCTAGATCTATAACAGAGATCCTAGCAAGAAGAAGCAGGGTTGTAAAGGCTGTCGACGGTGTTAATATATTAATTGAAAGGGGCAAGGTAACATGCCTTGTAGGGGAGTCGGGCTGTGGAAAGACCACCCTGGGTAAGCTGATAGTAGGCCTCTATAGACCAACTGAGGGGTCTATATATTATAGACCTTCTGAAGAGCTCTCGAAGGTATTGCTGGAAAGCGGAGTTCCATATATCGAGAGTAAGGGGGGCCCGATGTATGATATATCGAGGATAAAGGGTAAGGCTCTTAAGATGTTGAGGAGAGAGATCCAGATAGTATTCCAGGATCCATATGGCTCTCTCAATCCTAGAATGACTATAAAGGATATACTGGAAGAACCCCTTATAATCCACGGCTATAAGGATGAGAAGGAGAGGCTTGAAATGGTTATAAGGGCGCTGGAGGACGTTAAACTAACACCTCCAGAAGAGTTCTTAAATAGATATCCATTCCAGCTGAGTGGTGGTCAGAGGCAGAGGGTCAACATAGCTAGGGCTATAATACTGGGTCCAAGGCTAGTAGTTGCTGATGAGCCCGTATCAATGCTCGACGTATCTATAAGGGCTGAGATACTGAAGCTGATGCTAGATCTCAAGGATCAGAAGAACTTGACATATGTATTTATAACCCATGATCTTGCTGTAGCCAATATTATATGTGACTATATAAATGTAATGTATCTAGGCAGAGTAGTTGAATATGGACCAACGGATGAGATCCTGTTAAGACCTAAACACCCATATACACAGGCCCTTATAGCGGCTGTCCCGACACCAGATCCAAAGGGTAGGTGGAGTATAAAGGAGGTCCCAATAATAGGCGAGGTCCCCAGCGCGCTCTCTATACCTCCAGGATGTAGATTCCACCCCAGATGCCCATATGCCATGGAGATCTGTAAAAGGGATGATCCGCCATATTTCGAGGTAGGGCCTAAACACTACTCGGCATGCTGGCTCAACAAGGAGGGGACCGGCCCGAGCCTCAAGGCTCTATAGCTAGTGTTATATCCTCTTTCTAGGAATATTTTTAGGATAGTATGAAGGTAAGGGTTGAGGCTGAGGTAAGGCCGACGGAGAATATTGAGAAGGTGAGAAAGGCTATATCTAATCTCTTTAGCCTGGAGAGCTATAGAGTCGCCGATCTAGGCTCTTACAAGGTCATTATTGGGGAGTCTAGCTCTATAGCATCTTTAATAAAGATTCGGGAGATTATAGTGAGAGAGAAGATAGCCGACACAGCTAGAAGGATCATGGGTAAAGGTGCTGCCGATAGGTATATATCATTTAAGGTTAATAAGCAAGCAGCATACGCCGGTAAGCTATCCTTTGTAGAAGATGATAGGGAGAGTAGTATGGGGCCTATAAACGTTTTCATTGAGGCTAAGGATGCTAAGAAGCTTATAGACTGGCTAGCTCCTAACACGCCTGAGAAGGTTGCTAGCGAAGTGCCAAGGGATCTTTAGCATTAAAATGTTATCGAGGCACCAGGTGGTTCTTAGTGGATCTAGAGATGAGTATTCCTTCATGGGCTGAGGTAATAACAGAGGGTAAGGCTAGGATCATAGCGCCTAGAAAGGATCTATTTCTAAGATCTAATGGCATATACGAACCCTCACACGCACCTGTGTTCTATAACCCTGTGATGGTGTTTAATAGGGATATCCTTATAGTGTTTCTCAACACATATTCAAAGCTATTTAAGAGAATCAGAAGCGCTTCAGATCCTATGGCAGCCACAGGTGTTAGAGGCGTTAGGATAGCCCTGGAGGTTGATGGCGTCTCTGAGATCGTTCTAAACGATATAGATCCTCTAGCATGTAAGATCATGAGGTTAAATATCTCTCTAAACAATGTATCCAGATTATCCAGAATATATTGTGAAGATGCTAATCAACTAATGATCTCTCTCTCAAAATCCGGTATTCATGTGGACTTCCTAGACATTGATCCCTATGGCTCCCCAGCCCCATATATAGAGAGTGCTGCTAGATACGCTGGCATAGGAGGGCTTCTGGCAATAACCGCCACGGATCTCGGACCGCTAATGGGTAGATATCCCTTAAAGGCTTATAGAAAGTATAGGGCGCGCGTGGACCCAAAAATAGATTTTAGGAGGGAGCTGGGTCTCAGGGTCCTGATCTTCAGTGTGGTTTCTAAGGCATCTGAGCGCGATATCGCTCTAAGGCCTTTGCTATCATACTATGCCGATCACTATTACAGAGTATACTTCTCGATAGATATTGGCGCTTCAAAAGCGGATCAGATTTTAGCTAAGACAGGCTATATAATGTTGTGTCAATTATGTGGCTATAGAGAGCCTAGTCTGGATCCTCTCAGCAGAGTTGCATGCCCGAAATGCGGGTTCAAAATGACTCTTTTAGGTCCGGCATGGCTAGGGACCCTAGCAGATTCTGAGATATTGAAGGGGCTGGCCAGTCATGTTGATAGCTTTATGTGGCTACATACTAGGGATAGGATAAGGAGGCTTATCTCTACACTAGAAGATGAGGAGAGGGTGGGTAGACCATTCTTCTATAGGATCGACTATCTCTCTAGGCGTGAAAAGGTTAATATGCCTCCCAGAGAGAGGTTAATAAGTTGTTTAAGATCCATGGGCTATGAAGCGACTAGAACACATTTCGATAGCCTAGGAGTAAAAACTAACGCAGATATTGATGACATTACTAGATGTCTAGAGGTTGAGAAGGGGTTCGGGCTTCATCGGGCTTGATATCCTAGATCAGGCCCCTTCCCTTGGCTTCAAAGCCTCAG
>JAVVGE010000084.1:0-10756 GCA_032249255.1 Desulfurococcales archaeon
GATACCTCAAATCAGATGGGAGGGGCGTGGCGTTCCCCTCGACAGGGCCCCATGCGGCTTGGGCGAAGCTGGTGATCCCAAGCCTAGGGCCAACCCCGCTAACGGAATTAAAGATATTCACAAGTATTTAGAAGTATCGTTAGCGGGGAAACGCTATAAGACTAGCTATAAGACTATCTATTGAGAATACACCAGGCCCTATCAAGGCTATCGCTATGCATGATGCTAGCAGAACTGTGTCTAGCTCCCAACCAAACATATAGCCTTTAGTAGCCTTGAACATAGGCTCCACATACCCCCTGGGTAATGGGGCCTTATACAATTTAGTTATGTTGAATATTGTGGTGCCTATCATCTCGATCGCTAGTAGGGAGGCTGCAATCTTGGTTAGGATACCGAGTAATAGAGCGATACCTCCTAATACCTCTAATAATCCTACCAAGTCGAATAGAGTCCCTGGGATCCCTAGTTGTTTCATTCCGTCTCTCATAGGCTTTCTAGCTGGTCCGAAGAGCTTGGGAATTCCATGAACTATGAAGAGGGCTCCTACAAAGATTCTTGGAAAAAGGATTGCTATTGATATAACTATTAGATCCTGTATTGTATTAAAGATCGGGTTGAACGGAGAGGCACTAGCCATTTTATCACCAAATTTACTATGTAAAGTAAATATATAAGCTTATAACTAGATCTTCTAATAAATATATGTGAATCGTTTACTATGTAATATATTGCTACTGCTTAATTATCGCTGTATTGATATAGATCTTGGTAAGCTCTATGAGAGTCCTAGTATTTGGGGGCGTGGGCTTCATAGGGGCTAACCTAGTTAGAAAGCTTGCTGAGAAGGGGTATGATGTTTCAGTAGCTCATAGGGGTCTTAGAGATCGATATAGGGTGAGGCTAGCTGGGATTGTTGCTCAACATGCTTCTCTTATCGAGTATAGAGATCCTGGTGAAGCCATTGAGAGAGTAAGGCCTGAGGTTATATATAACCTAGTTGGGGAGTTCTTCGGGAGTAGGAGAGAGATTATAGACGCTAATCTAGGCTTTGCTGAGAAGCTATGTAACGCTTTAAGAGGATATAGCGGTCTGCTTATACATATTTCAGCAGCTACTGTAGTGGGTCCTAAAGGGACTACTATATATGAGGAGAAGAGCCATCTACGCGAAATAAATCCCTCCAACGTATTCGATAGATCTAAGGCCGAAGCCGAGAGAATAATATCAAGTAAGATAAAGAGATGGGTTATAGTGAGACCAACACTAGTCTATGGAGCCTATAATGCCCATCCGGAGTGGATGCAACTCACATCAATGATTATGAGGGGCGTTACCCCCTTGATCAGGGCTAGGATCTCTGCTATAGAGGCTACAGAGTTATCAGAGATCCTTTTGAGATCCATAGATATTGAGAACGAGTATTTCTTCGCAACAGAATGCGAGCCCTACTACCTTGAAGACTTTATAGACGCTATTTCAAGAGCACTTGGAAAGAAACCCCTCAAAATACCGATCCCATTGTGGCTTGCTAAAATACTAGCCCCTAGAGCCATTAGCAGGCACATGGTGTTTCTAAACAAGGTATTTTCATGCGATAAGATGATTAGACTAACAGGCTATAGACCTAGGAGAAGGCTCTACGAGGGTTTTGAAGAGATGGTTAAATGGATCCTGGATACTAGATCGGCTTGAGGGTGGGATTAAAACACCACCATCCCTCGATCTACTCGGAGCAATGCCCAATATTATCGTTGTTACGATATAGATAGTGGGTAGCAACTTGATCAAGATCCTTGGACTAGGCCCCTCAGGCTCCGCCCTCGCTCTACTACTCGGTAAGGAGGTGAAGGCCGTTGATATCTATCCAAAATACTATAAGGCATGTGGAGAGGCTCTACCAGTTGAAACCCCCCTGGTTGGGAAGAAATATGTACTGAATAAGATAAGGAGATTCGCTTTCTACCTAGAGGATAGATCCATAGGGGAGGTGAGCTATGCAACTCCAAGGTGGTATATAGTTGATAAGAGCTCATGGATCTCCTCTCTAAGAGAAGAGATCAAGAGTGCTGAGGAGGAAGAAGAAGAGATAAGAGTAGATGCCAGAGGACCCTACTCCAGTAAGGGGGTTAAGATAAACATTGTGAGGGCATATGTAAAGGGGGCTAGGAGAAGCATAGATCCTGAGACTGTGTATTTCATCTATGAAAAGGGTGTAACAGGCTTCTACTGGGTATTCCCCCACGGCGAGGATCTAAATATTGGTGGGGGCTTCCTAGAGATTAGGAACCCTGTTCCAAATATCCATAGATTCCTAGATCGATGGCTCGGCGGTGGCTCCATAGAGGATCTAAAGGGAGCACCTCTAACTATATACCCAGAAATAGATCTAGGCTCCCAGGGTCTCTATAGAATCGGCGAGGCAGCAGGGCTCGTCTACCCCCTCACTGGGGAGGGTATAAGGCCTGGTATAGAGTCTGCATATGCACTTGCATCGGCCCTCTCGAGTAAGAAGCCTGTTGAGAGCTACGCAAGAGCCCTATCTAGAATCGTTAGACAGATAGAGATTCAAAAGAGGGTTCTTAGGGCAGTCGTTAGAATCGTGAAGAGCGGGGGCTCTGTATCCCAGCTAATAGATAATAGTGTTTTGAGGGACTATATAGAGGAGAATATATCTGGGAGAACATTGCTGGCAATGATCTCTAGAAATCCTTTAAAGGGTGTATCACTTATTACAACGATCCTAAAGAGCTGAGATACTATTGAGCTGAAACTATTAATGCGCAGCATCTCTCGCCACAGCTTTTCATTATATCAACAGCGTCAGGATCTAGAGATGAGATCTTGTAGATCGCTTCATGACCTAGACCGCAGATGATCTCTATCCTCAGATACTCTATACCCTTGACCAGCCTCTCGATCTCCTCCTTCTCACCGATCTCAACGATTGCTGTATAGGTAATCCTAGTACTCGTACCCAGAGGGGATCTCATATGTGCAAACCAGATCACCTTAACCCCCAACTTTTATAAACCATGCGAAGCGATAAGCTTGTATAAACAGGGTTTGCGGTGGATATAGAGGTGATCGGAGGTATTGATCATGAGAGCTTCGAATTCTTAAGACTTGTGATAGATGCTGCTAGAGTTATTAGGAAGGAGTACGGGATCGACTTGTATGTATACCCATCAATAGATCTGGCAGATCCTTTTCTATCAAACCATAGAAAAGGTATAAGGATGGGAAGAGAGGTGATCTATTTGGAAGGAGAAACTAATAGAGAAGCCCTCATAGAGATGATCCTAAGTATTTACAAAGGAAAAAGAGGACAGAGCAACGGCACAGACAATCTCTTATCTATATATAGAAGAGAGCCCGTGACAGGAGCAGGCTCGGTATCCACTTATAACCCAATAAATATTAGTTTTCCTTCACTCTCCCCCCACTTCTAGTTCGTCATGCCCATAATCCTCTTAGGATCTCTATTAAGTTCAGGAGCTCTATCCATGCTAGAGCGTTTCCCCTTTCAATTCTACTTTCAATTCTATAGTAGATCACCCTTAACGCCATGGGCTCCCATCTGAAGAGAGCTCGAACATCATAGCTCTCCGAGGATATCATATAGCCAGCACATCTGAATATAGCTTCATCATCAAATATTATTAGGAAAGGATTAGATGCTTATATGCTTAAGCCTTGCATTTCTTCTCCATGCTACACCAAGTATTCATAGATAACCAGAGATATTTAAATTTATTGGTAATCCTGTAACAGCCTTGAGACCTCTATATGCAGGTGGAAGCTCCTCAGATAGATATAGGGCTTATAAATCTGGTTCTTTAATAGTGGTAATAAGCACAATAGGTATAATAGCTTCACTTCTTACATATGATATCCAGTAACTCTTTTCTCGGGCACCTCTATATGCTCCCTGATCTTCCTCTCGATCTCCTCAACGGTCTCAGCATGTCTTATTAGATCCTGTACATCTATCTCCATCCCCAGGATCTCCGATATCTTCTTCACAGCTATAGAAGCTGCCCTCGGATCTGGTCTTTCCCTCTCAGCATATGGTAGAATAACTGTTGCAGGCTGCCCCAGGATCTCTGTGAACATGAGAATTATCGCTAGAGGCCCAACTATTATCAGACCCTTATCCATGGTGGGCTCTTTAAGCTCTCTCTTACCCCACTTATTTCCAGTCCATCTCAGGAGATCTTCTTGGGATCTCCTAACACTGGGATCTAGACCTCCTATTAATAGGATCTCGCTCACCCTATTCTCCATGCTCCATCTAACGATCGTCTCGGCAAACTCTATCCTCTCATGTATATTTGGCACAACACTATTCACGAGAACCAGTAGTCCACTCCCCTCTTTCGAGTAGATCTCGTGGGGAAAGCTAAAGCTTCTCTCACCCTCGATAGATACCACGTCGGGCATGTATTTCGTGATCACATAGCCTACTCTCTTGAGCCTGAGAGCATCGACTATATATTTAGTAGCAATATACCCTACAGCCCCAAAACCTGGAAAGCCTGTTACAAAGTATAGCTCTCCATTTCTCCTCATAGTGTCTAAAGGCTCCACTGTAATGATCTTCACTCTTTTCCCTCTCCTCTCCACCACTCACCCTCCCTAGTGATAGCTGCTACACCCTTGATAAAATATAAAACCTCTCTGGGGGATAAGAGGAGCCTGCCAACTCCGCATAGCCTATCGCTCTCATCTACTATAAGAACCTCGTCCCATGGTCTTAGATCCTCGTCCACGTAAAGCACATGCCTAGCGAAGAGATTGCCGCCTCTCCTAATTTCATCGGCAACATCGTCGATCACAACTACCCTCATTTTAGGAAACATAGAAACTCTATGGAGAGCTAAACCCCCTGGGAATCTTAAGAGAAACCTATAGTCAGACGCCCTTATAGTAGCTATAATACCTTCTTCACCAATAATAGCTCTAACCCTGCCAGTGTTTCTAGATATGAGAACCTTGGCATTGTTCTGTATTAGTGCGTCTCCAGCTCCTGGAAAGAACTGGTAATCTGCTATCGCCCTCAGTTTTCTTAAGAGCCTCGGCGACGGCTTCTCAACTATCCAATCAGCCCTATGACTCCTCATTCTGACCCACTCCAGATATGATCTATACCATTACCTTGTCCTCCAAATCTGAGCGATCTATGATATCCATATTACATCCATCCTCATGATTAATAAGCATTTCATCCCATAGCTTCTATATGCCACTTCCTTTATAGCGACCCGCCAAATATGCCTCATCTTGATCTCAAATAACACGAGCTATATATGTTGTGAGAGCGCCGTGCTCTTCGGCGTAGCTGGGATCTCTAACGACGCCTCCTCCACCATGTTTCTCCCAACTTTCTTACTGAGAATCTTCTTGATAGCCTCTATGAAATCACTCTCTATTATATAGTCTCTCCCAGCCCTTATGGCTATGTAACCTGCTTCGGTACATATAGCCTTTATATCAGCACCCGAAGCCCCTTCCGTCATCTCTGCTAGTAGATCCAGATTCACCCCACCCCTAATATTTAGTTTTCTCACATGAACCCTGAAGATCTCCTTCCTAGCTCTCTTATCTGGAAGAGGTACATATATAATTCTATCAAACCTCCCGGGCCTCAGCAGCGCTGGATCTAGCACATCTATCCTATTCGTAGCCGCAATAACCTTAACGTTATCCAGGGGGTCGAAGCCATCGAGCTCAGCAAGTAGCTGTGTTAACGTTCTATGGATCTCCCTCTCCCCGCTAGTTCCAATATCTATCCTTTTAGCCGCTATCGCGTCTATCTCATCAATAAGAACTATAGATGGAGCATGCTTTCTAGCTAGGGCAAACACCTCCCTCACGATCCTCGCACCCTCTCCAATGAACTTCTGTGCAAGCTCAGAAGCCACGAGCCTTATAAACGTCGCGTTGGTCTCACCGGCCACGGCCCTCGCAAGCAGTGTTTTCCCGACCCCTGGGGGGCCATAGAGGAGAACTCCTTTAGGAGGTTCTATCCCTAGCCTCTTAAATAGATCGGGGTTCTTGAGGGGAAGCTCAACCACTTCTCTCAACTCCCTGATCTGATCCTCAAGGCCACCGATATCGGAGTATCTAGTGCTGGGCTTCTCAATAAGCTTCATAGCTGCTACAAAAGGATCTTCTCTGAAGCCGAGAACCTCAACTATCTCTGAGCCTCTGTTGTTTAAGGCCACCGATATGCCGGGCTTGAGATCTTTTGGATCTATCTTAGAGCCTATATTAACAATTAGATTAGGCCCTGTTGAGCTCTTAACAATAGCCCTCCCATCAGGCAGGAGGTCTATAAAGGTAGCCTCTATAAGGGGTGGCTGTAGCATTTTCTCAAGCTCCATTCTACACTGGCCCAGTTCATCTAAAAGGTTTTTTTTCTCGATCTGGAGCTCTCTGACAGACTTCTCAAGGTACCTAACATACCTCTCTAAATCCTTCTCAAGATCTACATCCCCCTCGTTGGTATAACTGCTCTGTTTCTCATAATCGCTTTCTTCATCCACCATGTAGCCCACACTGATTAATTTTACTCTAATAGGCTATTAAGATATTAGTCTACTTAACGCTTGTACCCTATGAGACTAGATCTGGCCCACTATATATTCTCTGATACATAGTATCTATACTTAGGAGGGCGTGTTGAGATACTCCGTAGCAGAGGCGTTACACGACCCCTTTGAGGCTGTAGAGATCTATATAAAGGAGCTGGGAACCTGGAGATTAGAATGCGAGGCAATCCCGATCAAAGACGCCTATGGCAGGGTTCTGTGTGAGGATGTTAGGGCCCCCATCTCGACACCTCCCTTCCCCAGATCCACTGTAGACGGGTTTGCAGTAATTTATGAAGACATAGCCAGCTCATCGAAGGAGGCTCCCTCTAGGCTAAGGCTACTCGGCAGGATCCATGTTGGCAGCGATGCAAGCAGCGCTATTCTCTCGAGGGGGGCATGCTACGCTGTGGACACAGGCTCTTATCTTCCACGATACGCTGAGCTAGTTATTCCCTATGAGTACACGTCTATCGAGGGGGATCAAGTCCTTATATATAGGCCGCTTCCGAGGGGGAGCAACATAGCCTATCCTGGGAGTGACGTGTATAGGGGGTTCATAGTGGCCCAGAAAGGGTTGATGCTCGACGAGAGAGTGATATCTGCAATAGCCTCTGTAGGTGTTAGGGAGGTGAGGGTGTATAAGAGGGTGAGGATATGTATAGCAGCTACGGGGAACGAGCTTCAGGAGCCTGGGGATAGGCTAGAGCCTGGGAAGATCTACGAGTCTAATTTAGAGACACTTAAGGCCTTCTTGAGATCCGAGGGTTTTGATGTTGAGAGCCTAGGAATCCTGAGGGATGATCTTAAAGAGATATCGACGGCTATGGAAAGAGCCTCAAAGATCTGCGATCTCATACTGATAACAGGGGGCACCTCAGCCGGTGTAGAGGACCATGTCTATAGAGCTATTAGCGAGAATGGTAGAATAGTTATAAGAGGGATCAAGTATAAGCCTGGGAAACCCCTTACGCTTGGGATAGCATGGGGAAAACCGGTAATAGGGCTGCCGGGAAACCCTGTATCAGTTGTGATGCTCCTTAAAACAGTATTAGCCAGGATCTTTAGCATGGCTAGAGGTGAGGAAGACTGGAGAAGGGGGCCTCAGAACGGGCGTGCAAAGATCCTTAGGAGTGTTAGAGGATCTGAGGGGAGGCTCACCCATATACCAAGCATCCTGGTTAGAGGCGAGAAGGAGCTATTTGTATTGCCATGGGTACTTGAGAGCTATATGATTTCTAGACTTGCTCTGGCAGATGTGTTTATCGAGATACATTATAACAGCCCAAGAAGATCTTTAGAGAGGCTAGAGGAGGCGGAGTTTAAGAGTCTTAGTCCGAGGCCGAGAGAATGGATCTTAGAGGCTGGGGATATACCCTGGGGAACTGGGGTAGCCGGTAATAGGTTAAGGCTATACACGTCTAGGGAGGAAGCCCTATTCTGGCTAGACGCTGGAGCTATAGCGAGAGCCTATATATGTGAGCACCTAGATCTCTCTGAGGGAGAGGCTGAGGTTAAGATCTTGCCTGAGGGCTCTATAAAGAGATACAGGATCGAGATCCATATGGGCGAAAATCTATATAGGATCCCTAGGTACCCCAGCGACTCTTGCTATTCCCAGGCCGTGAGGGATATTATTGCTAATAGTGGTGTAAAAAAATATATGGAGATCCCTGTGGAATCTCCTGAGCAGGCATATGAGATGTTTTCTGAAGGATATCTGGACCTAGCATTTAAGGCAAAGGCTATAGAATGATCTGTGCTATTTGTTATTTAGAGAGTGTTTTCTGTAGAAACAATATGCCTGGTAAGAGGATCTCCATCGCGCTTCTTACATCAGCAATGTAGTGCCCCATATCTGGGATCACGTGTAGCTCGAATCTCTTCCCAAGCTCCAGCAGTTTTTGTGAGTATCTGAGCACAGGCTTTAGAGGGGTTCTCGTATCGTTTTGAGGCTGTATGAGGCATATGGGCGCCCTAAGCCTCTCAGCATAGTTTATAGCAGATCTCTCTTTCCATAGCTCCCTCTTGCCATCAAATAGGAGGAGGGTAAACTGCTTGAATAGAGAGTCTCCGAGCTCATACATCTCCTCCCAATCGGGCACAGAGGCCCCAGCTACAGCGGCATCCCATATATCTGGCTCCCTCACAGTTGCCCAGACGCTCATAAAGCCTCCATAGCTATATCCAAAGATCGCTACCTTATTCGCGAGCCCCACCTCTCTAGCCCATTTAGCTGCGGAAACCACATCCTGCAGATCCCCCCCACCAGGATCGCCTATATCTAGTCTCCTGAACTCCTCTCCATATCCTGTGGAACCTCTAAAGTTTGGTGCGACAACGTGGTATCCACTAGCTACAAGTGTTGATATGATGGTATCCCACCTGTCAGCAACCTCCCACCAGGGCCCCCCATGAACATATATTACAGTCGGCCCCGGCTTGGGCGCTACATTGCTCTCCATTACGAAGGTAGGTATCTCAAGTCCGTCAAAGCTTCTAATTCTAACGAAATATGATCTCCCAATTCTCCTCACGATCCTCGAGGAGGTTCTGGCTGATGCAAGAGCCCTTGACGAACCTCCTAGCTCAACACTTATAAGGGATGGCGGGGATCTCAGCGATGATCTGCTAAGTATAAATGTGTTTTTAGCCCTATAGTATGTCGCAGAACCGCTGTAACCAGGAGGTAGTGGAATCTCTCTGCCATCTGCATATAAATATACCCTACCATCTCTCTTACCGAGAAACCATGCTCTGTCTCTATCCATCCAGTCATAGTATATATGTTCAACTATTCTACGTCTAACATGATCCCTGTAGGATGTTTTAAGCGGCTCCAGCTTCATAGAACCTGGATCGAGGACATAGAGCCTCTGGGGGCCAGCATAGTTTGACTCGAATAGAACTCCCTTCTCACCTATTCTCGGGGCGCTGTTTGTGGAACCCTTTCTAGGTGTGTAGACATCGAACCTCCTGTTAGGTATGTTTAGAAAGAACAGCTCTGAAGATCTTGCATCTCCTGTTAACCACCCGGCACCAGCTATTATATCTCCCCTAACACTTGAGACATATATAAAGCTAGTAACTCTATGGATAAGCTCAGCTGTGCCTCCAGGCCTTGCGATCCAGATGCCGCTTCCACCCTCTATTACAGATGAGAAAGCAGCCTTCTCTCCATCGAAGGCTAAGCCAACTATCCTTGAAGGTTTAAAGCCGTCTACAGGTATCTTCCTGCCTGTATGGGCGTCTGCGAAAATTATTGTAGACAGCTCCTTCCCAGGCGTTGTATCTACTATATATGGGAAGAGACTGGAATCGGGGTGGGTAGCAGCTCCTAACACTCTTTCACCGCTGGTTATTCTAATTCTCTCGCCAGTCTCTAGATCTAAAGAATATAGATCCGAAGAACCCTCCTGTGTAGATAGATAGATCAGCCTCTGCCTACCCGCAATTCCTATCACAGCATATGTAGGCAGCCTAACAATCTCCTCTATTATCGAGGCAACCTCGCTATACGACAATATATCAAGCCTCACATTCTAAGGTTGAGCTTTAGGGATATTAAGGTTAACCATTATCATACAAGCTAAAAACTACTATCAGATAACTGCTTCCGCTTGTCCCCCGATGGTTGTTGATTATCGCTGATATTCTTTTGATTTGGGTTGCTGTGTTTCTCGATCCACAGGGTTTTGGATATCCCTGTGGGATCATGGGTAGCTGTTGAGCCCGCGGAAAGGGGCTCCTATCTAGGATAGAAACCCCGAAGCCCTTCTGGGCATTGCCCTCATCCAGGGCTTCGGTCTCGGGAGCTCTAAGCATCATCGCTTCCCGAGATCTCCCAAGATCTAGCAGAGATTATTGCCTCATCATCAAAACAATTATGGATTAGGTGCTCATAAGCTTAAGCCCAGATAACAAATGAATATAAAAGCATTCCCACTACCATGAAAAAGGATACGGCCCAAATCTTAATCCTAAGCTCAGTATTTTAACCAAATCTGATCTAGTTGTTAATATTTGATGTCTGAAGGTGAATCGGATTAAAGAGGCAGATAAACACCCAATATCTAATTTATTTTAGCTGAGATCTATTTATTGAGGGATACTTGAAATACTCGATAATAGGTTTTGGATCTATAGGCACGCTAATAGCTTAT